>JAAYDK010000367.1 GCA_012729295.1 Spirochaetales bacterium
GCAGGCTTTATTATATTCAGCCTTCTGCACAAGGCGACCGGCTGGCTCGATACGAGCGACAACCGTTCTATTCTCATGTGGATCGTAGCCGGAGGGGCTCTATACCTTGTCGCCATCCTCCTGGTTCCGAAAGATCGCAATATTACGGAAGCGGACCGTTCTCCTTCGTTATGGCCGTTTGGAAAATCGAAAGGAGATGCTCCGGTCTTTACCAAAACACTGACTATCGCCATCATCGTAATCGCATTCAACCGCCTGGCCATGTCGAGCATCAACAGCTTCAATTCGCTGTATGTAAAGGATGTCCTGGAGCGCGCCGATCTCGTGGGAGTACTCAATTCGATAGGTGCCGTCTGCGAATTGCTGTTCATGCTGCTTTCTGGATATTTATTAGGACGAAAAGTAAAGCCGATGACACTGATAGCGTTAAGTGCATTGGGTTTGATAGTGAGATTGCTTTTGTACGCGTTTGTTCCGACAATGTTCGGTGCCGTATTGGCACAAACGCTCCATTCGCTTACATTTGGAATTTTCCATCCGGCGGCAGTCATGTTTATCGGAACGCATGTCGCGAAGAACAGACGGGCAATGGGCATGGCGCTTTATACTTCGCTCGGGGTCGGATTGCCTGCAGTAATCGGCTCTGCGCTGGGCGGAGTGTTGGTCGAATCATTAGGCTTTAGCGGGATGTTTGTAATCTATACCGCGTTTGCAGCTATTTCACTTATCATCCAATGGATTTTCAGAAGCCCGCTTTTTTCCGAAAAAGTTTCTCAATAGCTACCTCGAATGTCGATCAACCAGTTCCCGATAGCGTTGTTCTACTTCGTCTACCGCATCTCTCCAATGCCGATACAGTGAGGTTCTGCAACCGTTTCCTGCCGCTTGTTGAGCTTCCTTGTGCGTTAAAACCCACTCGATCATCCCAGAATAGGCTTGAGGATTGTCTTCTGCGATAAAACCGTTTACGCCGTGCGAAATCGATTCTGAAGTACAAGAACCCTGCACATAGAGTAACGGTAGATTGAACGCAGCTGCCTCGCGCATCACTAAAGCCGAAGTATCGTACTTGGAAGGGAAAAGAAACAGCGAAGAAACCGAGTACAATGCCTTGATTTGTTCTCTATCGGTAATTCGTCCTAAAAACACGATGGATTTTTGTAGATTATGCTGCTTCACATACGCTTCATACCGATCTTTATCGGCTCCGGTACCGACAAATATCATCTTATAATCCACCTTTCGTGCTGCTAGCATGCGTAGCGAATCAAGCGTCAACTGTAAGTTTTTTTCGTCTTTGTGCTGACCGACATAGATAAGAATCGGAGTGTTTTTTGGTACACCCGCTAAATGTCGACCGCTTTCATGATAACTGGCTAAGGTTGAAGGCGAGGGGAGTTCCATATCGCAGCCGTTTTCGACGACGATCACTTCTTTTCTAAATCCGTACTCATACAGACGTTTTTTACTCCATTCGCTTGGAGTCCACACTTGGTCTGCTGCTTCGTAATGCTTTAAAATGAGAGAGGTAATTGCCGAAGCAATCCTTTCCGATTTTACGACTCCGAGGATATCGGCCTTAAATTGGGTATGAAATGTGGACACAAGAGGGATGTTTCTTTTCTTAGCGATATTCGTCGCCATCTTCCCATGAAAAAACGGCGAGTGGGCATGTGCGAGGTCGAAAGGTATGTGTGATAGTTCATGCTTAAAACGAGGATTCTTTACTACCAGTCCATACGGCTTGATTCCCGGAAGCGGGTACATGTTGCATCGCAGCGTGTACTTGATACCGTGTTCGATATCATACGCCAAGCCTTCTTTTGTTCCGGCAGTTACCGCATACGCCGCATGCCCTCTTTCTCGTAATTGTTCCGTATAGTTTTTAATGACATTTCCCACTCCGTCCATCAACGGAGGAAACGATTCGCAAAATTCTCCGACAGTAAGCATGCGTTTATCATTTTGTTGTTCCATAGTTGACTCCTCACCAACGGATGTACGTGTTCTGCTTCGTCCATGATATGCTATAATCTCTAAAAAACCAAGGAATCACTTCATTGGCATCGATAAGGAAACGATTATGGCAAAGTATGATTTTTTGATTGTTGGTGCGGGTTTGTTCGGATCGGTATTCGCCTATGAGGCTGCATGTGCCAAAAAAACTTGTCTCGTAATCGATCGACGCAATGCGGTCGGCGGGAATATCAGGGGCGAAACATGGGACGGTATCAATATCCACCTCTACGGGGCTCACATTTTCCATACCAAAGATGCAGAGCTCTGGGACTATGTGAACCGTTTTGCCCGGTTCAACCATTACGTAAATTCGCCTATTGCGAACTACAAAGGCGAAATCTATAATCTTCCTTTCAACATGAATACGTTTAGCAGGATGTGGAATGTTTCCACTCCTTCAGAAGCGCGTAGAATCATACAACAGCAGCAACAGGCTTCGGGAACTGAAGTCCCGAAGAATCTCGAACAGCAGGCGATACGACTAGTCGGGCACGATGTGTATGAAAAGCTGATTAAAGGCTATACGGAAAAGCAATGGGGAAGACCGTGTACCGAGTTGCCCCCATCGATCATCAAGCGGCTTCCGGTACGCTATACGTACGACAACAACTACTTCAACGATCCGTATCAGGGGATTCCCCTCGGGGGTTATAATCAGATCATCGATGCCTTGCTCGAAAAAGCCGATGTAGAGCTTGGTTCAGACTACCACCACAACCGTGATTTCTGGAATAAAAAAGCTTCGAAGGTACTCTATACGGGTGCACTGGATGCCTTGTTCGACTACTCGCTGGGAAAACTGCAGTACCGCAGCATACGGTTGGAGAACCGCAGGCTGCAGACAGATAATTTCCAAGGAGTGGCGGTGATGAATTATACCGACCGCGAAACCCCCTATACGAGAATCATCGAGCATAAGCACTTTGAATTCGGTACTCAGGATGTCACGTGGATCAGCTATGAATACCCGTGTTCGTACGAAGAGACGGAAGAACCGTATTACCCGATTGGAGACGAAGCAAATGTCGTTCTTCATCAGAAATACGTCCAGATCGCCAAGCAGCATGAAAACCTGCTACTTGGCGGAAGACTTGCCGAATATGCCTATTACGACATGGATAAAACGATTGCTTCGGCGCTAAAGCTGGCCCGCTCGGTGTTCGAAAAACACTGATCAACGACCTTTTTTGCCAGAGCGTCTCTTTGAATTCCCTTTCGATGTACTGCGGGCGAAGGAAGGCTTTGGTGTTCCGGGGCGCTTGTATTCATCTCGGCTGCGTTCGCCGCGGTAGCGATCTTCTTCATACGGGCGCCTTGCGGGTTCATCTTCTCTCGAGCGTCGGCTCGTTCGGTAACCGGTCAGATACTTGCCGTTCGGATTATCGGGACGGGCTTTGGTTACCATCGGCTTGCCTTCGCTGGAAACTTCGCTGAACGCCTGTAAAATCAATTTTGCAGCATATGCA
>JAAYDK010000368.1 GCA_012729295.1 Spirochaetales bacterium
ACCGAGTTTATGACGCGGTCACACATCAAGCAAACCGTCGGTTCGGTCAAAAACTTTGTCGATCCGAAATTGTCGAAACATCACAGTGATTTACCGTGCGGAACCATAACCGACGACACCGAGCAGAACCTCTTTCTGATTCGGGCTTATGTAGAAGCCGGCAAGATCGATGAACCGACCACTACCGCAGCCTTGCTTGATTGGATCGAGACGTCGGATGCGGTAGCCAAGCGCTATATCGGTCCGAGTTCACTAAAAGCATTGCGGGCGATTGCATCCGGTGCAAATCCGAAAGAAGCCGGAACAGGCGGTACCACATGCGGAGGATTGATGCGCACACCGGCAGCAGTACTGTGCACATCGACCGACTCTGGCTATCCACAGCTGACCGAACATATTCAACAGTGCCTGATAAGTACCCATTATACAAGTCAGGCATTGGAAGCGGCATGTGCGTACGGATATGCGCTTCAAGGTGCGTTACGCCAGAATTCACTGACCGAAATCATACAAAGTGCATTGGAAGGGGCTCGGATGGGCTTAACTCTTGCTCCGTATGAGGCCTGTAGTGCATCCTCGGGTTTCAGAATTCAATATATGTTGAAACAGAAGTTCGATAATGATAGCGAACTGCTCGATTTTCTCTACGGTGCATACGGCACCGGTCTAGAATCGGCGGATGTCTGTGCCGCTGTGTTCGCATTGTTTTTGCGTTACCCGGAAGATCCATGGAAAGCTATCAGGCTTGCTAGTGAAATCGGTGGCGATACCGATACCATAGCCGCACTCACAGGAGCCTTATGTACCGCATATCGCGGCTCGCACAATATTCCTAGGGAAATCGTTGAAACGGTAGCACAGCAAAATCACATCGATTTTTCAAGCATCGCCGTGTCTCTGAGCGAATTGCACAAGGATTCGAATTGAAAGCACTTTCACGCTATCTGGGAAATCTGAAAGGCAATGCAAAAATCTGCATCGCCTTTCATCCGCTGTGGTCGATACCATACGCCGTGTACACGTTTTACCTGGGGTTGTACCTCCAGCAGCATGGAATCGGGGATTCGCAGCTGGGTTTCCTCATGATGATCGGCAATATCGTCGCACTCGCCGCCTCGTTCGTTTCAGCTCCTGTCGTAGACCGTCTTGGCAGGAGAACGACCACTTTAGTGTTCGATCTGATTTCTTCAGCCCTCCCTCCCGCGATCTATTTGTTTTCAAGCCGTTTCGAATGGGCGCTGGTGGCCATGGTTGCTACAAATCTCAACCGGATTATGAGTATCGGCTATTACCTGACGATGATTGAAGACAGCAGTGAAGAAACCAGTGCAGTCGCACTGAATCTTTTTAACATCATCACCATAGCCGCAGGCCTGATTGTGCCGGCAGCAGGTGTGGTGGTTGCCAAGCTCGGCCTTATTCGGGCTCAAAACATCTTCCTCGGAGTATCCGCCGTTTCAATGACGTTTTTAGCTATTGCCCGTCATCTATTGTTGAAAGAGACCTCTGTCGGAATCCAGGTCAAAGAACAGATTAAGACGCTGAAGATGGTAAAAACAGGGACTAAGACATCGCTTTTCAGAAATCTTGACGTCTATCCCAAGGCGTTTGCCTATCTGAGGCAGAATCCCGAATCCGCAAGAGCACTGCGGACAAACGTGTTGTTCTACGCCTACTATGCCGTCGGAACGTCGATCAGTTTGTATTTCACCCCTTATTTCACCGGACACCTGCAACTAAGCGCAAGCCAGGCTTCGATAATCGGGGGCGTGTATGCCGCGGGGACTCTTTTTGCCCTCGTACTCATTAATCCCCTCTATAACCGGCGCAATAGCGCGCGATTTTTCAGCCTTGCCGCTTTTATCAGTCTGGTAGGATTTGCTTTACTCATTTCATTGCCCGCGCAATCATTCGGATGGACTTTGCCTGCAATCGTCTTTATTTCAATTGGCTTTGGTATGATGAGGACGGCAACCGATGCAAACTTTGCATTCGAGACGAACGGCATGATACGTTCAGGATTGTATGCAGTCTCGTATGTTCTATCTGCCATACTCTCTATCGTGGTGTTATATCTGTGTTCGATTCTGTACGAGAGATTTCCGCCCTGGCTGTTTTTACTATCGGGATTATTGATTTTGGGCATTTTCATTGACCAGATTCATAGAGTCGTCCGGACGAGAAAAGAACAGTCCTAGCCGGCTTGGCAGAAAGCAAGTATACTTATATATAAGAGAAATTACAAAAATTGGGGGATATCAATGCTAAACTTCAGTTATTACAATCCGACTCGGATCATTTTCGGTAAAGGAACACTTGATAAAGTAGGTGCTGAAGCAGCACAGTACGGAAAGAAAGTCCTTTTTCACTACGGTAGCGGCTCAATCAAGCGCAACGGAGTCTTTGATGCGGTCGACGCTTCTTTGAAAGCTAGCGGACTTACCGTTGTCTACCTAGACGGAGTTGTTCCCAATCCGCGCCTTTCTTTAGTGAGAAAAGGTATCGAATTGTGCAAGAAGGAAAAGATCGACCTGATTCTTGCCGTCGGAGGAGGTTCCGTCATCGAC
>JAAYDK010000369.1 GCA_012729295.1 Spirochaetales bacterium
ACAGCTTTTTTAGGCTACCGTATTGAACATACAAGGAGTCGCTATGAACTACATTCGCTATGCCTATCGCCATGCTGTCGGTTACGGTTTACTTGAACAGAATACTGTAATTCCATTAGAGGGCTCATATTTTGAGACAGGCAAACGTACTCATGAACGCCTTCAGCTGGGCCAGGTAAAGCTGCTCGCTCCCTGTGTTCCGCAAAAAGCACTCTGTATTGGTATCAACTATCGAGATCATGCAGCTGAAGTGGGCCATTCGGTTCCTAAATCTCCTGTGGTGTTTATGAAGCCGATTTCTGCACTTGTCGGTCCGAATGATCCGATTGTTCATCCGGCAAACGTCAAGAGAGTCGATTACGAAGCGGAACTGGTTATCGTTATTAAAAAGACAGCCAAGCATGTCAGCGAAAAAGACGCTGCTGACTATATTCTCGGCTATACATGCGGCAATGATGTTACTGCCCGTGATTATCAAAGTCCGACAGGACAATGGACTATCCCCAAGGGATTCGATACGTTCATGCCAATCGGTCCGGTCATTGTCGATAATGTCGATCCGACGAGACTCCATATCGAATCGCGGTTAAACGGCATAGTAAAACAATCATCCAATACTTCGAATCTCGTCTTCAATACGCATTACCTCGTAAGCTACCTCAGTTCGATCATGACACTATACCCGCAAGACATCATCATGACGGGAACTCCAGGAGGTATTTCGCCCATGGCTGTAGGCGATACGATCGAGATAGAGATCGAAGGAATCGGCATCCTGACCAATCCGATAGTTGCAGAGCATATCTAGAACCGGCTTGTTCTTACCATCTCGTATTGGGAGATAAAGCAGGTAAAACCGCACCCAATAAGCCAAGGAGCAAGAGAACTGGCACGTTCGACATTCAATAGTATCATTTTTTTTGCATTCGTGAGTGATTTCAGTTGCGTACAGATCATTCGAACCGTCTGATCGTTTCGCCAAGACGGTAGGATTCCGATTTGCGGAATATCCCCTTTTTCAACGCCTACGAAGCCGTAGGCAACCAATTCTTGCGAGTCGAGCAATCCGACAAATCGGTAGGTTTCGCGAGCATTGTAAATCGAACGGATGTCGTTTTGCCAGGAAGGTCGATACAAATCAAATTGTCTGATATCCACCGAATACAAGATGCCGGGATCGTGAACAAGAGCATGCGAAACAGCCGGAGTGCTGGATACAGCTTGTACAGGTATCTCGTAACAGTCGAATGTTCTTTGCACGATAAATCCGAATCGTTCATAGAGAGCACGTGCCTTTTCATTGTGCTCAAGGACTTCAAGCAGGAATTCTTCATTTTTTTCATCGACCTGCTGCAAGACGCTTTCTATAAGCTTCGATGCAATTTTTTGAGAGCGAAATTCGGGTATTACTGCCGTTGCTCCATCGTACCACTGCCCTTTTTCTTTCGCATCGTTTCTGTATCCGCACAGCATGAATCCGACAATTCGATTGTCAACGAAGCATCCAACGGAACGCTCTAGGTCGATATCACGAGTTCGGAGCATCAGAGATAACGCATCAAGCGTAAGCGATACCGAAATCTCGTAATCGTCGAAAGCCAGTAAAAAAGCTTTATGCAGGTGTTCGACAGGTGTATCTTTTAATGAGGTAATGATCAACGGTCCCATACGGAAATGTTAACTATTTTGAAAGAAATTTTCCAGCCAGACTGCAACACCGTCTTCATCATTTGACAATGTTGTATAGGGAGCTAGTAATCGTACATGTTCGGGAGCATTGCCCATAGCGACTCCATATCGGGCCCAAGTAAGCATTTCAACGTCATTTTCTGCATCCCCGAAGGCAATCGTCTCGGAGGCAGCAATCTGATTCTGTTTCAGCAATGCTGCTAACGCCTTGCCTTTGGTCGCTTCCTTCGGCATGACCTCAAGGTACTGGGGATGGCTATAGACGATATTCAACTGATTCGGGAATAATCGTTCCAGTTCATGTTTTATCGGAAGTGTAACATCGGGTTCGCCAACATACATACCTTTGGTAAATCTAGTATCGGCCAGAGAAGCTAAGTCGACGGTAGTACCGATTTCCGCACTCATCGGCTCAAGGAAATCGGCAGTCTCGCTACCTGGAGCAAAATACAACTGATGATTGAGAAACATATGGAAATAAGCGGTCGTTTTCATCGAGAGCCGAACCATTTCGCGACCGATTTGTTCGTCAATCGTAATGTGGCTGATATCGGCATTGTTCTTCATATCATGGATGCAAGCCCCGTTATAGCAAATCAAGGGAGTTTTAATATTCAAATGCTCGATGAACTGCTTGGTTGTGGACAAACTGCGTCCCGTGGCAATACACACGAAGAGCCCTTGATCGACTAAATTGTTGATCAGGCGAACGGTACGTGAGGAAATCTTTTTATTAGTTGTAAGTAAAGTCCCGTCAAGGTCTAACGCTATGGCTTTGATGGGAG
>JAAYDK010000041.1 GCA_012729295.1 Spirochaetales bacterium
ATGCATTGCTTCCGACGATCACAATCATAGGAATGAACATGGGATGGTTATTCGGAGGCCTTGTCGTAGTTGAGACGCTCTTCGGATTCCCGGGGATGGGATCGTTACTCATGACTGCAATAAAAACTAGAGACGTTCCGCTTATAGAAGCATGCGTCTTACTGATTACCATTATCTATGCACTGTCTACGATGATTACCGACATCCTCTACAGTCTTTTAAATCCACGAATCAGATATCAGGGAGGCCAGTCATGAATCGTCTATGGTATCAGTTAAAAAAGAGCCCCCTCGCAATCGTAGGGATTGTCATTTTTGTCTTATGGTTATTTGCAGCTATTTTCGGACCATCGTTGATCCAGTTTACCTATACTGAAATTGATTCCGAGAAAATCATGGTAGGTCCCGGTGTTCAAGGACACCTGTTGGGAACCGATAACATGGGGCGTGATATTTTCGCTCGGATTGTGTATGGAAGCAGGTCAATATTTACCGTGGCCTTGCTCACTTCGATGCTTTCTACTCTGATGGGAGTAATTCTCGGCTTTACTGCCGGATATTTCGGGGGAAAAGTCGACAGCGTATTTTTACGAGCTATGGATATCATGATGGCGATTCCGCCTTTAGTGCTTTCGATGGTAGTGCTCGGAATTCTCGGAGACTCGAATATTGGTTCATTGACCTTGATTGTATCAATTGCCTTCGTGCCTGCGACAGCCAGGGTTTCACGGGGAGTTTTACTTACAGAAAAAAACAAAGAATATGTATCCGCAGCAAGAATACGCGGTGAAAGCAATTTCTATATCATGTTCGTGGAAATACTTCCAAACACGACCGGACCTATTATTGTTGAGGCAACTGCACGTTTTGCCTATTCGATAATGACGGTTGCATCGTTGGGATTCTTGGGAGTCGGGCTGCAGCCTCCGACGCCTGACTGGGGGATGATGGTAATAGAGAACAAACAGATCATCAACCAAGCGCCTTGGGCGGTGTTATTTCCTGCACTAGCGATTGCATCATTGGTAATTGCGATTTCCATACTATCCGACTTTGTCGGGAAGGTTCTTGTAAATGAAAGATAATTTATTAGAAATTAATAATTTAAATGTTGAATTTGAAACATTCGACGGTACATTTTCTGCAGTCCGCAATGTTTCTCTCTCGTTAGGACACAACGATTCGATCGGAATAATCGGAGAATCGGGATGCGGAAAAAGTACCATGGCCTTCGCAACGATGAAATATCTTGCAAAAAATGCAAAATCAAGCGGATCAATCATATTCAAAGATAAAGATTTACTTTCGATGAGCGAACGCGAATTAACGCAGTACAGGGGAAACAGGATAGCGATGGTGTTCCAAAACCCCTACTCTTCTCTCAATCCCTCGCTTACGATCGGTTATCAGCTCGACGAGGTAAGCATATTCCACAGAGAATTCGATAAAGCTGAAGCACGTAAAGCCACTATCGAAGCATTGAAGATGATGAATATTGGAGAACCGGAGCGAGTAGTGCGTCGGTATCCTCACCAAATCAGCGGTGGCATACAGCAGCGCATTTGTATTGCTATGGCAATCCTCTGCAGACCTGACCTCATGATACTCGACGAACCGACGACTGCTCTCGACGTTACTACCGAAGCTGTTATACTCGACTCGTTGAAAGATTTACGAGAAAAACTCAACATGTCGCTGATTTACATTTCTCATGATATGGGGGTCATCAACAAAGTTGCGGATAAGATCGTCGTTATGTATAACGGCGAGATCGTCGAACACGGACCGAAAGAACAGTTGTTCGAACATCCGTTTCATCCGTATACGCGTGCCTTGATAAATTGTATGCCTCGCGGCGGTATAGTGAAAGAAGATTCCGTGCTCAATACGATTCATGGGTATGTGAAAAGACGCGGAACACAAGAAACAGGTTGCCCGTTCGCCGACCGTTGTGAGAAGAGAAACGAGACGTGTGAAATTACCTATGGAATGAGACCGGTAGGACATTTGCATACGGCAGCTTGCGACCGGGCATATGCTACTGATATTCCTGATAAAAAACGCCTTAAAAAAGAAAAACAAACGATTGCGGACTTGAAAACGGAAGACGAACCCTTACTTGAGATCAGCAATCTTTATAAAGTATACGGAAGCCGGCGCAAAGTATATGCAGTCAATGGAGTCGATGTATCGTTAGACAAGAGCTCGGTACTGGGAGTAGTCGGTGAATCGGGTTGCGGTAAATCTACTACAGCGCATATGGTAGCAGGATTATATAAACCAACATCCGGAAGAATCGTATTCGAAGGTGCCGATATCTCGATCTCTTGGAAAAAGCGTAGTCCGGATATCCTGAAAAAAATCCAGCTTATCTTTCAAAATCCGGGAAACAGTCTCAATCCTTCCCATACGATCGAACAGATTATCAGCAGGCCCATGAAGCGGCTCATGCATATAAATTCGCCAGAAGAACGTCGTCAAAAGATTTTAGAATTGTTGAAAAAGGTAGATCTCGGTTCAGACTATATCACTAAAAAGCCTCGGCAACTAAGCGGAGGAGAGCAGCAGCGTGTGGCAATCGCGCGTGCACTATCGATTTCTCCCGAACTGATCGTGTGTGACGAGCCGACGAGTGCACTTGACGTATCAGTTCAAGCCTCGGTATTGAACCTACTGAACGAACTCCAGCGTGATACAAACGCTGCATACATGTTTATTTCTCACGATCTAAATGTCATCAATTACATCAGCGACTATATTTTGGTCATGTACGCAGGAAAAGTCTGTGAATATGGGAAACGCAGTGAAGTTATGGATTCTCCCCATCATCCGTATACCGAAGCGCTACTTTCATCTATCCCCGAAACAGATCCAAAAATTCGGCGAACTGCAATCAAGCTCGAAGGACAACTACCGGACCCGGGCAAAAGACCCAAAGGCTGTCCCTTCGCCGGCCGATGTCACAAACAGGTCGGCAAAGTATGTGAGCATGTTCAGCCACCGCTGGTAAAACTATCTGATACGCATCAGGTATTCTGCCATATTCCTTTCAATGCAGAATAGTCACGTTTCTCGTTAGAATCCGTATTGATATACAAATTGGTTCTCGACACTGTCATCTTTGACAGGACGGAGAATCGATCGGTATCTTGAGGGAAAATGGTTTTTATCAGATTCCGTTCGCCCTGTATAGCGATGAAGAAAGAGCTATCACCGACTTGTTCTATGAAATATCCTTTTCTCTCTTCTCCGGGGATAAGCGAGACAAGATAATCCCGTATCGTCGAATCTGTGATGTCGGTGATGGAATAGCAGCTTCCACCGAGATATTTTGAAAGCGACACTCGTCTATCAGTATCGATAATAAAAAAATCGATAAAGGCAAATCCATCGGGAACTACGGCATTGAGTCTGTCGATCCATTGGTCATGTACGGTACTGTCGTCGATAACGATATCGGCCAAAAGTACCTCTCGTTCTCCGTTGATCCCCATCGAGAGCGGGTTTACGAATTCCAAGCGCGGTTTTGGATTGAAGCCCTGTGTAAATGCCACTCGTACAGCAGCTCGCTGGAAAGTCTGTTCAAACAAACGCATCACACTGATATGAGATATATAGGAAGCTTTATCTTTTTTCTCGTAGAAGAATACTACCGGCTTCGTGACCGCAACTTCGGTACTCATAGGCCGCACTTCTGCTGGAACCACCAGGTCTTCAGACTCGACATCGCGAACGGCGGTTTGCTTTGAACACGCCCCGCACAGATGATCGCATACATCGAAACACCTCGAAGTCGTGAGTGCCTGCTTCGACAATTCCCATTCGTTTGCGAGAAACTTCTTTGACACGCGAAGCGAAATGCTGTCCAATGGCAGCGATTCGTCTACCGCCCGTTCTCGATGCAGTATATCATCCGCATTAAGTTCTTCTGCTTCCACAGCCGATTTCCAACGACTGATGTCGAGATGTTCCTCCCAAGCGTCAAGTCTGCAACCAGACAGATAAGCCCGTTCGATGACTGCACCGACGCGATGGTCCCCTCTGCTGATTATGCCTTCTATCCAAGAAACCCAAGGTTCGTGAAACGAAACTTTTATATTTCGAATCGATTGCTGCAAATCTCTTTTTATCGACATCAGATGCGATTTAGCAACCAGAGGATCGAGTTGAGCAGCCCATTGGTATGGAGTATGGGGTTTGGGAATGAACGTTCCGATATTGAGGTGTATCGAGACCTTCGTTGCCTGATATACCTGTACAAGGAAGTTCATGATCGCATCATGTTCTTCGGTTATATCGGTATGCGGTAAGCCAACCATGAAATAGAATTTAGCTACATGCCAGCCGCGATTCTTTGCCTCGCGAATAATTTCTATAACCTGTTCTATCGAGACTTCCTTATTTATTGAACGCTGCCATGCAGGTAGCGGAGTCTCGATGGCAAACGTAAGACCGCTCTTGCGAACCTCGGAAAGTTGTTCGAGTATATCCAACGAGAACGAGCTAACCTTAAGCGAAGGAAGAGAGAATGAAACATGATCCAAAGCCCATCGGTTGTTTAGATGCCCGATCATCGTTCCTAACTGAGGGTGATCACCCGATGATAGTGAGCTAAGCGTAATTTCCCGGTAGCCGAATTGTGTTATATATTGAGCAACCTGATCGGCAACGATAGTGCCGCTTTTCTGTCGATACGGTTTATAGTATTGGCCGGCATGGCAGAATCTACAGCCATTCGGACAACCCCGCATGATCTCCACTACTCCGTTATCCTGGGCGACTTTAAAATTCGGTACGGTAAAATAAGAAAACAGATTGTCGCCCATATGAAATTCGCCGAAGGTGTTATCTACCGAACGAATCGTTTTCGACTTTTCCGGATACCAGAGAAAATCAAACTGTTTTAGAGCTTCAATTGTATCGATGCGCGAAGCATGCTGTTCTTTTAGAACTCGAAGAGTCTGTATTACCTCCTTTAGTCCGTTCTCAGCTTCTCCGATATATATAAAATCGAAAAATCGCGAGAATGGGAGAGGATTGGTAATAGCAGGTCCTCCCGCGATGACGATTGGATGTTCATCGCTTCTTTCGTCGCTGTGAAGCGGTATGCCGCCTAAGTCGAGTACCTGCAACACGTTGGTTGCCGTCAGTTCATACCCTATGGAAAATCCTATCAGATCCAGATCATGCAAAGCGATTCCGTGCTGAAGCGTATAAAGCGGAATAGTACGGTCGCGCAAAACATGTTCGAAATCTTCTGCCACGGCAAATACACGGTCGCACACGATATGATCATCAATCCGGTTGATAAGGTCATATAGTATCCTGATTGCATGATTCGACATTCCGATTTCATACAAATCGGGAAAACAAAGACCAACGGTGAACGAGCTGTCGCTTAATAGTTTCTTTCCTACCGAATATTCGCCACCGACATAGCGGCTTGGATTTTGTACTGTAAGCAACACATCTTTGCATAACGTGTGAATATCAATCAGTCGCATCGGAGTCCTCTTAAAAAAAATATGCGCCCGAGGGCAACGGACGCATGTAAAAAAAATGGGCGGACCGTAAGCCGGGTTCTGTCGTGGGCGATCATCTATCTGAGCGTAGCGTTACCGATACGCTTTAGCGGCCTACCCGCAGGTATAGGACGAACAATCCACCTGCTGCTTGGCTTTGCTCCTGACGAGGTTTTCCCTGCCGGTCCTGTTACCAAAACCGCGGTGGGCTCTTACCCCACCTTTTCACCCTTACCCTTACGGGCGGTTTGTTTTCTGTGGCACTTTCTGTAGCCTTGCGGCTCCCGGGCGTTACCCGGCGTCATGTTCTACGGAGCCCGGACTTTCCTCCAGCCTGGGTCTAAACGACCCCTACCGGCGATCGCCTGGTCCACCCAATCATATTAAAGATAATCTTCGAATTCGTCTTTGTCGACAAATTCAGCCATCGAGCCTTCCTGAATCTCAGCTTCGACTTCAGCCGTTCTCGACAAGAATTGCTCCTCGGCACTCTCGATCTGTTCATAGAACAAAATACGACTGCAATACGGACAGAATTTAAATTCTTCTTCCTTTCTTACATCGTTCACCATCTGTACCGGGAGGGTCATATGGCAGCCTTGGCATACGAGTCCGTGGACTGGCACGATGCCGATACCATTCTTGTTTTTAATAATACGCTCGAACTTAAACAAGATCGTTTCGTCTATACCGGGACTAAGTTCGTCTTCTTTTTGCTTGAGCTGCACGAGCTGAGCCTCTTTTTTAGCAAGTTCTTCGTCTTTCTTCTCGGTCTCGGTGTGAACCTCTTCTTCCTGAAGCTCGATAAGCGACTCTTGTTCTTCCAGCTGTTCTTCAAGCTCTGTGCAATAACGCTCTTTGGCCAAAAGATTCTTTCGCAGAGATTGCTCTTTAGCAGTCGCTTCCTTAATCTCTTTTTCCAACGCCTCGTATTCACGCTGGGTCGAAATTTCTTCCATCCGTTTTTCAGATTTTTCGCGATCTAGTTCAGCCTGATCAAGGCTGGAACGCAGCATCTTCAATTCTTCCTTAGCCTTCTCGTACTTTTCATGTTTCTCCAGAAAGGTCTTTTTACCTCTCGTGAGCAACTCTTCTTTCGTTTCGAGAGTTCTCGGAATCTCTTTAATTTCCTCAAGTACTGCAAACTTCTCGGCTAATACGTTCTGAAGCTCACGAAGTTTTTCGAACACTGCCTGCATATCGTTTTCTCCTGCTCAATAATTTCTATATGAAATCCTTTAATCTTCTGCTTCGTTTCGGATGTCGCAAACGTCTGAGAGCTTTAGCTTCGATTTGTCTGATACGTTCACGCGTCACCTCAAAATACAACCCGACCTCCTCCAGTGTCAATGAGTATCCGTCCTCAAGTCCAAAACGCATTTTCAATACTTCCTGTTCACGCGGCGGAAGTGTCTCCAAGACATCGCGTAATTGTTCCTGAAGGAGCGTAAATGCGGTCTGTGTAGCCGGATTTTCAACATCTTTGTCTTCAATGAAATCGCTTAGCAAGGAATCTTCTTCCTCTCCTACTGGTGTCTCAAGAGAAATCGGTTCACGGGCCACATTTTTAACCGCTTTGACCTTTTGAGCAGTCCAGCCAAGTTTTTCGGCAATTTCCTCATCGGTCGGCTCCCTTCCGAATGTCTGCATCAGCATACGAGATTCCCGGACGACTTTATTAATCTGTTCGATCATATGAACCGGAACCCGGATTGTCCGGGCTTGGTCTGATATCGAACGCGTGATTGCCTGACGAATCCACCAGGTCGCATAGGTTGAAAACTTATAGCCTTTGCGGTATTCGAATTTCTCCACGGCCTTGATCAATCCGATATTACCTTCCTGGACAAGATCGAAGAAATGGAGGCCGCGGTTCGTATACTTTTTCGCGATACTCACGACTAGTCTAAGGTTGGCTTGTATCAGACGGTCTTTTGCGCTCTTCATCATTTCGCGACCGCGCATAATCTCTTTTGCATAGCTAATGATGTTGTCGCAAGGCTCTTCAAATTCAAATTCGATATTTTTCAGACTTTTTTCGGTCAGCTGGACATCTCGAATCAGGTCTTTTATCATGTCCGCGCCCATATTCAGACGCTTTTCAAGGTCTACTCGCTGACTTGGCACAGCCAGATTACGTCCCATCAGACGCAAATCCTTCACACTGCCGACACCGAGTTTTTCTTCAATCGAAGCTTTCTTGCGCTGTAGTTCGTAGATATTACGTTCTGCTTCAAGATACTTATCGGTAAAACCGACAATTTCTTCTGGCTGGAGTTCAATTTTTGAAAGGCGTTTCAGCAATGCGAGTCTTTTCTTTGCAATCGTATCGTCACTCAAGATTTCCTGTCCGCTTGCGATGATATTTTTCTTGAGCTCCATGTAATTTTTCAAGGGTGTGCCGATTTCTTTCAGAACATCCTTGTAAAACTGGAGGTATCGCTTTTGGTCATTCATTTTTTCCTTGAGTTCTTTCGGAGAAAATTCAAGTTCCTCTTCGTCGAAACTCATATTCACTACATCAAAGATTTCGTAAAAACTAGAAATCATGATACCCGAACGGAGGATGACGTCCTTGATGATCTGCGCACCTTCTTCCATCTTTTTAGAGAGCTCGACTTCCTGTTCAGCATTGAGCAGGCTCTCTCGACCAATCTCTCTGAGATAGAGCCGAATCGGATCATCGACGGAAGAATCGGATTTATCGCCACCTAGGATTCCGGATCGCTTGGTCGAACTTTCCCTTGCTCCTTCGGAGTCATGGTCTTCGTCAAAATCGACCATCGCCTGACGGCCGTCGTATCCGCTCACTTCGTCGAAAGCACTCATGTCGGCTTTTACAAAATCCTTTTCGAGTTCTTCGTCATCTTCTTCGAGTTCTTCGTCATCATCGAGTTCTTCATCAAGTTCCTCGTCATGGTCACTGATAAGTTTTGAATCGATGTCGTCAAGATCATGGTGCACGGGAGCAACTCCCCCGAGACCTTCGATATCTGAAATCGATTCGTCCATATCCTCATCAAGCGGGACTTCTTCGACTTCTTCCTCGATCGAAGAATCATCGAGAGGAACATCAGCGAGTTGGTCAATATCGTCATCCATGCCATCAAGTTCCTTATCAACTTGGCCTTTAGACTTATCAAATGGTCCTTTGCTCAAAGCCTGAAGAATGTCTACGTCAGAATGATCGTCTGTTATCATCACTCCCTGCTGTTCAAGCAAAGCAACGACTTCGTCGAGGTTCTCTTCATTAAGATATTCCTCTGGAAGAGTCCTCTGCAGTTCATCAATAGAGATGTGTCCTTCGATTCTACATTTTGCCAACAGTTCTTGGAAAAAATCTTTCTTTTCAATATCAGACATGTTCTGGGTTCCTCATGTTCGCGATTTCTTCGTCAAGCGCTTTTTTCTCCAGCAATAGTTCGCTCATATCCTCGACCACCGACGCTTCCGTCTCTGCAATGCGTAGCAATTGTTCGACTTGTTTTCGTTTCGATTCGAGCTTTCTGAGACGAATGCGCTTGACCGCTTCGTCAAGCACAACTTCGGGTTGTTGAATAAACTCCCCTGTCTGAAAGCTTAATGCGACCATCTGCCGTAAAGGTGCAAAGTCGATCATCTGCAATATCATTTCATCACTTATCGTCTGTTGTGCACGGGACGCGTCTTCGATTACCGTATACAGTGTAGCTGCGAGATCGTCTACTAGCTCCTCTATTTTCAATTTATTGCGGTATGAAGCAAACAACCTGCGGTTATTTATCAAGGTTACCATGCAATAGAGATCGATAGACCTGCTCCAGCTTACAGGCTTTTCTTCAGCTGGTATTTCCTTAACTGGTACAGGAACACGACGCTGCGGCCGATAATCCTTCATAAGCACGGATATATCGACGGCCAGACGATCAGAGAGGCTGCGCAGGTACTCCTGCCTGACAATTTCCGAATCGACCGCATCCAGATACGGTTTTACTTCATTCAATACTTGGAGTTTCCCTTTAGGCTTCTTCGCATCATACAAATTTAACGCTGAATATACAAGATAGTCAAATGCCGTTCTTGATGTCTTGCAGGCCTGTGTGAGCGCTTGTGCTCCCGAAGTTTCCAACAATTCTGCAGGGTCCTTAGCTGATTCGAGCAGTATGACGCGACTTTCAAAACCGATCGACTCGCAGAGCGTCAGTGTTTTCTTAGTGGCCTGCTGGCCGGCACTGTCGGAGTCAAATAAAAGCCCTGCCTGTTTAGCATACCGGCGGACCAACCGTCCCTGTTCGAGCGTGAATGCCGTGCCAAGCGGAGCCATAGCGGTTCCCATGCCTGCCTGATGCATCGCGATCACATCGAAATATCCTTCGCACAGATAGCAGGATTCGGATTTTTTAAGTTCGTCGAGACTTTCGTACATGCCGTATATGATTTCTCGCTTTCTGAATAATGCCGTCTCTGGTGTGTTGATATATTTTGCCTTCGACTGACCGCCAAGATCCCGGCCGCCGAAAGCCACACAATTCCCTTTCCAGTCTCGGATAGGAAACATGAGTCGGTCTCTGAACAATGGGTAGGTGGGATTGTTTTTCGCAAACAGACCCGTTTGAGCGAGCATGTGCTCACTATAATGTTTGGAAAGCAAGAAACGATAGAGCCAGTCGGGATCGGCGGGAGCATATCCGAGCAGGAATTTCTGCTGCATCTGCGGCGATATGTTCCTGTGTTCCAAATACTCTTTAGCCTTTGCGCCGTGCGATGTTTCGAGAAGGATGTAGTGGAAGCTTGCTGCAAGCCGACCATACATTTGTCGTAAAGTATCTGCTGCATCGCGACGTTTCTTATCGGCTTCGGATTCTTCTTGAACCGCAACGCCTACATTCTCGGCTAGTTGCTTGAGTGCTTCGGGGAAGGTCAGATGTTCCATCTCCATGACAAAATCAAAGATAGAACCGCTCTTTCCACATCCGAAACAGTGAAAGAATCCCTTGTCGGGGAGTACTGAGAAAGAAGGGGTTTTTTCGGTATGGAAAGGACAAAGGCCCCAATACCTATCTCCTTTCTTATTGAGCGTTAGATACTTAGAAACCACCTCAACGATAGAGGTTTTTTCCTTGATCTCCTCAATAACCGATTCGGAGAATTTAGCCATAAGCTCCTACATATCGTCGGAGGTCCTCAATCAGTGACGACCCACGGTTCCTTACCCTGCCGCAAACGTACCAGTTCTTCAATCTCTTCGCGTGAATAAAGCCGACCTTTGCCGATACCGGGACAACTCGCAGCTTCCGCCGCCCACGATTCGCCTGTTTCCACAATTGTAGCCCAAAACGGGTATGTCCTGCACTGCAGCGGCCGAGATTCGTACACACCACATCCGAAGCTTTCCAAAAAGATGCAGTCGTTATTCTCTTTTTCCAACAGACTGATATAAGAAATACCACCTACCGGTACTTTTCGGCAATATGTTTCGATGAATGCTTCTACGCTGATGGTAAAATGACCCGACAAGCGAAGCACGTCCTCTTCTGTAAGGAATACATAGCCAGGCTCCACACCGCAACAATATCGGCATCCGGTACAGGAAAATCTCAAGCCATCCTTATAATGGCACTCCATGGCATCCCCTCAGAAAAAAAAGTCTTCCTCGTTTCGTTCGAAGAAGACTCGCATGGGGAGAGAAGGATTTGAACCTTCGAAGGCTGAGCCAACAGATTTACAGTCTGCCCCC
Organism: Spirochaetales bacterium; assembly: GCA_012729295.1. Classification (GTDB taxonomy): domain Bacteria; phylum Spirochaetota; class Spirochaetia; order Sphaerochaetales; family Sphaerochaetaceae; genus JAAYDK01. The sequence goes on from JAAYDK010000041.1 coordinate 11,238, forward strand.
TTTGACCGCTCGGGAACCTCCCCAGATATGAACCGACTCGGTTACCATACTCAAATAGGCACCGGTTGTCAATAGCAAACCGAAAGCATCGGTGCTTTGCTATATTGTGATTTTTGTAATCATCCGTCAAGTAGTTGTGGGAAATTTGTTTGACTTTTTATGTCGAGGATGAAACGTTTCTCCGTTAAGTCTGGGTATAGCGCCCAAGACGAATGTATGCATTCATGAAACTCGTCCGATAACGAATTTTATGAGTGATCGGATAAACTCATGACGACAGGATAGGCAAAATCAAATACGTCAAAAAAAGCCAACTACCTAAACTGACAGGACACAGAAGCCTCTCCTTCTCGTTCAGCGTGTTGTACTGCGATTGAAGAGCGTTAATAATGAAGAACTGTTTAAAAGAATCGATTACACCGAATTGTGAAATATCGTTACGGTACAGAAAAGCATGCTGAACCGCAGGGGGGGGTTACCCCCTGCACCCCATTCTAATGGTTAAATAGATAAATAGTTGAATGGCTCATCAGAAAGCCCGCACAGGCCTAACCCTGTTCTCGCCGTAGCCCCGGTAGAGGTCGCCCTGATAACCACCGTAGAAG
>JAAYDK010000370.1 GCA_012729295.1 Spirochaetales bacterium
TAATCAAACTGAAAAATCGCCCGAACCCCTTGATTTCTCAAGCGTTTTCAGACGATTTGTGGTGGTGCTTACTGGACTCGAACCAGTGACCCCATCGATGTGAACGATGTGCTCTAGCGAGGTGGTACAAAAGATCGAATATAGATAATGGAAATTCGTTGCACTAGTTGCATATTCCTTTGAATCTTCTTAATCGATGAAACTCTAATCATCTGATATCAAATACTGAGCGAACACTAAATTTAGTTCCTTCTCCACGTATTATGTGCACCGTTCGTTCTCCAGCGTTCATATCAAAAAAGTTGTCGGAGTAGAGACAATCTCCATCTTCACAGAAAATCTCCACACTCTTTGCATAGGCCTCGGCCTTCACAGTCAGAGAACATCCATTGCACTCAACCTTAAGCTTTGGATCGGAAAAGCTAAAGTATTTCGGCTCAATAAATAATACTGTTCCTTCGCTCATTATATTCCCATCTACAACAAGACAATAGGAAGCATATGACTTGTACGGATCCGCATCAGTAAAGAAACGTTCTGGAAGATATTTTGCGCTCAGCGCATCAACCACAACCATTTCCTTGCCCGCTTCAATAACTCTTGCCTCCGGATCTCGTAGAGCCCATAGAACTTTTGCAGTTATGGCATTGAGAGTTTCGTTGCAAACATTAAGACGAATTCCAGGTTTGATTTCACGATCTTGCGAGTTCACATCTCCCTTTAGTGACAACGCTCCTGATTCTTCACAGGACATTAACACCGGTGCAAAAAAACGCGCTGCCGCATAATGTAGTGCCTTCCATCGACCGTAATAGTCGATAGATGCCCAGCTAGCTACAGGCCAACAGTCATTTAATTGCCAATACAATGTGCCCATGCATCGACCACGGTTTCTGCGCCAATGCTCAACACCGTAACGGATAGCCTCCATTGCCAGAAGTTGAGAAGCATAAACCGCTTTTTCAAAACTATTCGGATATAAGAATGTGTTTGCCATGTATTGCATGATGATCCCATTAGCTTTATTATTCCGCTGGTGTTTATCCATCACATAAGAGAATACATTCCGGTCTTGTGGCGTTGTGAACATTTCGATTGTTTTATGACATGGAAAGGACTGAAATCCAAATTCACTTACAAACCTGAAGAAATGTGAACGATATGCTGTAAAAGGTTCTCCTCCATGCCAAACATCCCAATAATGCGTATCGCCACGATTTGGATCATTCGGCACATCATATCCACCGCCAGAAGAAGGCGAGGACGGCCAATAGTTAGCATCTGGGTCCATTTCATGTAGTGCTTGTGGTAGAATATACTCAAATAAACAAATGATATCGGCATTTCTCCTTGCGTTATATTTCCAACGCTTTTGCACAATGCACATCTCTATTTCGTTATTCCCACACCATAACACAATGCATGGATGTGAACGGAGTCTGCGTCCTTGATGGCGAATTTCCTCACGTACATTATCTACAAATTTTTCATTCAAATCATAGGTAGCACATGCAAACATCATGTCCTGCCATACCATCAAGCCCAGTTCGTCACAAATATCATAGAAGTAGTCGTTAAGGTAATAACCGCCCCCCCATACACGTACCATGTTGAAGTTTGCTCGTTTACAGTCCTCAAGAAGTTGACGAGTACGTTTAGGACAGCATCGAGGTAATAAATGGTCTTCCGGTATATAATCCGCACCCATAGCGAAAACTGACAGTCCATTGACATTAAGCTCAAACGATTCACCCCATTCGTCCTTCTCCCTCCGCCATTTGGCAATTCTAAGGCCGATTCGTCTTGTCCATTCGTCTAGAATGACCCCATCTTCTATCAACTGAGTCCTTATCGTATATAGCGACTGCTCACCATATCCATTGGGATACCAAAGAAACGGATTATCCAACACAACTGGTTCACCGCTTGAAATATAAACCGTTCCGTCTGGGGCTTCGACTTCTATTCGCAACATTGGGGTGATTACACGACAATATTCTATCTCTGGTTCGAAACTTAATTGTACTTTCCCTTCTTCATGATTTTGTCGCACATTTATGCTTTCAATCCTTGCCGTTTGCCAGAATTCAAGATATACATCGCGAAAGATCCCTGCATCTGGAAGTCTTGCTCCCCAGTCCCAACCAAACATATAATGTGCTTTTCGCAGGTATGGGAAACCTCGCGTAGATTCAGCGGCTCCATCAGACGTA
>JAAYDK010000371.1 GCA_012729295.1 Spirochaetales bacterium
TGACGCCGCCGGTCGGACTCGCGATGTATGCCGTCTGCTCGGTACTCGATATTTCAATAGGTGAATATATAAAACATATGTGGAGTTTCTTCTTTACGATTGTCCTTATGGTTGCCGTTTTGATGTTCTTCCCAAAACTGGTACTTCTGTTGCCAAATCTACTGTTCGGATGATAAGGAGAGAATGATGAGATTCACAGGAAAAACAGCAGTAATAACCGGAGCAGCGCGCGGCATCGGAAAAGAAATCGCCGTTCAAATGGCCGAAGAAGGAGCTGCAGTCGTACTCATAGATGTGCGGGATGCTCATGAAACAGCACGACAACTGCAATCTGGTGGTGCGAAAGTACTTGCTCTACCTCTCGACATCACCGATTATGATGCAGTTCGACATGCTGTTGATGAAATAGTTGCCTGGAATAACGGTATCGATATTTTGGTAAATAACGCAGGCATTATAGCTCGAGGCAATATAACCGAATTGACCGTAGAAACATGGCTGAAGGTTATGGACGTGAATCTCAACGGCACCTTCTATTTGTGTAAGGCAATTCTGCCGTTCATGATCGAAAAGCGCTACGGAAGAATCGTGAACGTTACCTCGATTGCAGCAAAGACCGGCGACATCACCGCTGCAGCTGCCTACGGAACGAGTAAGGGTGCGGTAAATACCCTCACTCGTTCGCTTGCACGCCAGATGGCGGAATTTGGCATAACGGTGAATGCAGTAGCTCCACATGCCATCGAAACAGATATGAGTGCCGAATGGCCTCTAGAAAAGCGTAAGGCGGTAATAGACTCGATTCCGCTGAAACGGATGGGAACGTGCCGGGATGTATCCGAAGCAGTACTCTATCTGGCTTCAGACGCGGCAAGCTTCGTCACAGGCGAAACGATTAATGTAAACGGCGGATATTTGATGGATTGAAGCCTATCTTAGTTAAGCTTGTACATCCTCATCGGAGAAAAATGATCCGCTGAGGATGTTCTTTTTACTAGTCATCAAATGCTTGTGGATGATTTCGATTGCCAAGGGAGAATGTTGTTCCAATGCGGTGACCAGTTCGATATGATCTTTAAAGGTTTGAGCATAGTTCGGTTTGATACCGATATCGTACATGTAATTCATGTTGAGGTGCAAATTCAGTTCTTTATAAGATTTGATGATGAATTCATTATCGCACAGCGAACAGAGAACCGAATGATACTGCCAGTCGAACTTAATGTACTTGCGCAAATCGGGCGGGGCCTCTTCTAATGCATCCTGCATCACCTCGATTAACACCTTCAGCGGCTCCAGCCTGGTACTGTCGACCGTGTTGCAGATTGCCCTGACTGCGTAGACTTCGAGCAGTTCTCGTACCGCAATTGCAGAAAGAATGGTCTTTTTCGTCGGGGTCTTCAGGACGCACATACTGCGCGGCTTAATCTCGACCAACCCTTCCAGTTCAAGACGCTTGAGTGCTTCTCGTATCGGCATCATGCTGACGTTCAGTTCTTCGGCGAGGAGTTTGGTATTGAGCGTATCTCCGTAATTAAACCGGCCTCCGATGATCGAATTGCAGAGGAAGTGATAGACTTGTTCGGCCAAGCTTCGTTTTTCGATAGTAAAGACATCGTATTCTTCCACAGCAATCCTCCGGTCATTGCATCGGTTTGGCTCGATACTAATATCTATTATATCAGAATTCAGAAGCTTGACAACGCTTTTGCTCGAGTACACTAGGCTTTCGGATGTTAATTGTTGGTTTCTTTCGTTTTTAACACTGCTAAGAAAGCCTGCTGCGGAATTTCGACGTTTCCAACCATCTTCATGCGCTTTTTGCCTTCTTTCTGTTTTTCAAGCAGCTTGCGTTTTCGGCTGATATCGCCGCCGTAGCACTTCGCAATTACGTCCTTGCGATACGCATTTACAGTCTCGCGACTAACAATCTGACCCCCGACTGCTCCTTGAATGGCAATCTTGAACTGTTGGCGGGGGATTTCGTCTTTGAGCCGTTCACACACGTGACGGCCTCTTACTTGGGCATTTTCACGGAATACAAGCTGGCTGAGTGCATCGACGGGTTCGCTGTTCACTAAGATATCAAGTCGTACGAGATCGGTTTTGCGATACCCGATGACCGAGTAGTCGAAACTTGCATAACCGCGGGACACCGATTTGAGCCGGTCGTAGAATTCAAAGAGAACTTCGGCCAGCGGCATTTCATAAATCAGTTCGACTCGCTTCGAATCAAGATAAATCATATTCGTCTGGATACCGCGCTTTTCCATGCATAGGCTGATAATATTGCCGACATAAGTAGTCGGGGTAATGATATTGGCCTGGATATAGGGTTCTTCGGCGTATTCCACCTTCATCGGATCGGGATATTCCAACGGATTGTCGATTGAAATGGTTTCACCGGTTTTCAGGTGCACGATATATCTGACCGAAGGACTGGTAAATACAATGGACAAATCGAACTCGCGCTCGATTCGCTCCTGCACTACTTCAAGGTGAAGCATTCCTAAAAATCCACAGCGAAATCCGAATCCCAGAGCAGCAGAAGAGGTTTTTTCGTAAATCAGCGATGCGTCGTTGAGCTTGAGCCGGTCGATTGATTCCTGCAGTTCTTCGTAATCGTTTGAATCAACCGGATAAATGGAACTGAACACAACCGGCTTGACTTCTTTAAACCCGGGAAGAGCTTTTGCGCACGGCCGGTTGGCATTCGTTACGGTATCGCCGACTCTGATATCGCTGATAGTCTTGATACCGGCAATGAAATAGCCGACATCACCGCCGCCCAACACTGCGGTTTCGACAAGACCAAGCTTAAATACACCTACTTCTTCAACAGTATAGGAGGCTTTGCTCGACCAGAACATAATCTGGTCTCCTTTCGCCACGGTACCGTCGAAAAGACGAAAATGGACGATTACTCCCCGGTAAGGATCGTAATGGCTGTCGAAAATCAGTGCTTTCAAAGGAGCCTTACGGTCGGCTGTCGGTGCGGGGATGTGTTTCACGATCGATTCGAATAAATCGTCGATGCCCTGACCGGTCTTAGCAGAGACAAGAGAGGTTGTATCCGAATCAAGGCCTAGATCATGATCGATTTGATGCAGGCATCCTTCTATGTCTGCACTCGGCAGATCGATCTTATTAATAACAGGGATAATCTCGAGATTCAGTTCCATGGCCATATACATATTCGCCAAGGTCTGGGCTTCGACACCCTGGGCTGCATCGATGAGCAGCAGTGCTCCTTCGCAAGAGCTGATTGCACGCGATACTTCATACGAGAAATCTACGTGTCCCGGGGTATCGACGAGATTCAATTCGTACTCGTTTCCGTCGGCGGCACTATAGGGAATCACGACGGCCTGGCTCTTAATGGTAATCCCCCGCTCCCGCTCGATATCCATATTATCCAACAGCTGTTGCTGTAGCGGACCGCGCGACGTTACCAGTTTGGCTTTTTCAATGAAACGGTCGGCTAACGTAGACTTGCCGTGATCGATATGGGCAATAATGCAGAAATTGCGGATAAACCGAGGATCTTTTGCCATTGGCATGCTCTCTATTATACAAACTTGGTCTTGCTCTCGACTTTTTCGAAACCGAGCAGGGCCCTGATTTCATCATCGTCGAGCGTCTCTTTCTCAACCAATTCTTTCGCTAAGATATCCAATTGATCGCGATGGGCCTCGAGCAGCGAATGTGCATCGGTCATCGCCTCTTCCATAATCTTCATAACCTGTTGATCTATCTTACGTGCTGTTTCTTCCGAATAGTCCTTGTGCTGGGCAATCTCCCGACCAAGGAACAGGGGCTCGTCTTCTTTTCCGTAGCCGATGAATCCCAGTTCGCTCATTCCCCATTCGGTTACCATTCGTCGCGCGATTTCGGTAGCTTGCTTGATATCGTTGCTGGTACCGGTCGTGGTCTCGCCATAGACCAGTTGCTCGGCTACATAGCCGCCCATGCATTCCTTGATCCAGTCTACCAGCGCACTGCGGTTCTTTGTGTAGGCATCCTTCTCGGGAAGCGAAATGGTCAAGCCCAGTGCACGCCCGTGCGGAATAATTGTCACCTTGTGCAGCGGATCTAGATGCTTGAGATAATACAGTAATAACGCATGGCCTGCCTCGTGATAGGCTGTGGCGAGCTTCTCTTCCGGTGTGAGTACTTTCGATTGTCTGGCGACTCCGAGAAGTAATTTATCCCGGCCTTGTTCGAAATCGGCCATGGCGACCGTCTTACGTCCAGATCTTGCTGCAAATAAAGCCGCTTCGTTAACCAGGTTGGCTAAATCGGCACCACTGGTACCAGGTGTGGCTCTCGCAATCTTTTGCAAGTCGACCGACGAGTCCATCTTAATTTTCTTGCAATGGATACGTAATATCGCCTCGCGTTCTGCAACATCCGGCATATCGACCACGACCTGACGGTCGAAACGTCCTGGTCTGAGTAATGCGGGATCCAACACATCGGGACGGTTGGTAGCTGCAAGCACGATTACTCCCGCAGCCGTATCGAAACCGTCCATTTCGACGAGCATCTGGTTTAGCGTCTGTTCCCGCTCGTCATGTCCGCCGCCCAATCCGGCACCTCTGGTTCGGCCTACTGCGTCCAATTCATCGATAAAGAGAATACACGGGGCATTTTTCCTGCCTTGTTCAAATAAATCTCGTACGCGGGAAGCACCGACACCTACAAACATTTCGACAAAGTCTGAACCAGACATGTGGAAGAACGCGACTCCGGCTTCACCGGCTACCGCTTTTGCCAGCAGGGTTTTCCCCGTACCCGGAGGACCGACAAGCAGTACTCCTTTGGGAATCTTTGCACCTATGTCTTGAAATTTAGCGGGATGCTTGAGAAATTCAACTACTTCCTGCAATTCGTATTTCGCCTCTTTCTGGCCTGCGACATCGTTGAATGTAATCTTTACATCAGTTTCCATGTATTCTTTCGCCCGACTCTTCGAGAACGCCATTACTCCGCCGTTGGCGTTTCGCGTCTGGCGCCACAGCATGACGCTGAATGCGATGAAAATAATCCACGGAAGCAGTTGCAGCACGATTTCTAGAAACGAGATACCGCGTACCGTACCGGTAACTTCCACGTTCTGCTTTTTTAGCAAAGCCACCAGACTTTCGTCCTGATAGGGAATACGGGTCATGCCGGCAGCCTGATTGCGCAACGAAAATCGAATGATATTTTTATCTTCGATTTCTACTCTGATTACCTGACCGGACTCGACAAACGTGACGAACTGGCTGTATGGAACTTCTTGCAATCCTACGCTGTTTCGCTCCGAGAAGAGCAAAAACACGAAGGTAGCGATTAAAAATATGAGGAAACCGAGGGCAAACCGATTCTTATTGCTGAAATCAACTCGCGGACCCTGAGGACTTTGTTTTCTATTTTGCTGCGGCCTGTTCGGTTCGCGGTCGCTTCCGGGTCCTCTCCAATATCGATCGTCGCGATCGTTATTCGACGGTCCGTCTCCGTCCTTACGATCTCCGACGGGCTTTTTATCCTGCTCCTCCTCCTGTGAAGGAACATGATGTAATGTGTTGTCGTCATTCCTATCGTCTTTATTCACTTCTCAATCCTTTTGTACCTCTACACTATATAGTGTCAGACGTTTTCGGTCTAGGTCATTATCAGAAAGCA
>JAAYDK010000372.1 GCA_012729295.1 Spirochaetales bacterium
AATGTCTTGCCCTCTCTTTATTGCCGAAAACTATCGGTGAAGTATCTTTGATTATCTGGCAAACCCGCAATTGTGTTAGTAAGATTATTTTTCTAATTGTTCTTTCTTACCTTCTTTCCATTCGAAGTTCATGTTGAAATCCGCCACACTTTAGTAATTGTTAATGACAAGTGTGAGGAGCTGGGCGAACCGAAGATTTAGACCAATGATGCGATGGTCATGGCAGAAGTGCTGGCGAACCTCGGTTTAGAAGTGCATACGATAATCGATGTAGACATGATTTTGGTTGAAGATGCGATTGTGCGATTCTGACAGAAGTTGTCATCATCTGTGGACCCGTCTGATTCTTCTCTTATGTAGGACATGAATTGCAGTACGACGAAAATAATTTATGCATTTTACATGAATGTTTCACCTTTTCATAACTAGAGAGGTTATAAAATGAATTATGGGTTGAAATGGTTTTGTATGAACGAGAGAAGCTATGTGATTCTAATCAGGCAACCCTGCATATACCATCCGAAAAGCCTTTTTGCGATATCGGCTTCTTGTTTATTGATGACCGGTTTCTTATTATCATCACGATCATAACCAAAGCACATACGAGAGAAGAACAGGGAGTTGGGATGATACCCCACTTGATGCTGGTGCTCTTGTCCTTGCTCTCCACCTGGGCCAATGTATCGAAAAGGTTACTGGAACTGAAAACCCGAAATCCACGTGTGGGCTTAGGTGCTCGGTTTCAGGGTATGGCTATGGAAAATTCTACTACAAAGCTGACAAGACGCTCCAGTTGCATAATATAATGCAAGCACAGAGCTTGCGCTGGGTCAGAGAATGCTCCGCTATTGCCGTACCGACTGTGGACGCAAGGGGATATAGATGAGTAAGGTGTCCATCCGTTTTTTTGCTGATAGAGAAGTCCGTGCCGTGTGGGACGATACAGGATCCAAATGGTGGTTTTCAGTGCTGGACATCATCGGAGTCCTACGCGGGGAAGATAATTATGAGAAAAATCGGAACTATTGGAAATACCTCAAGGCAAAGTTGAAACGTGAAGACAGTCAACTGGGTAGCGCCACTACCCAGTTCAGGTTTACAGCTCCTGACGGTAAAAAACGCTTTGCGAATGTGCTTGATTATGACGGAGTCATCGAACTGGCCAAAAACTTCCCGAGCAAACAAGCTAACCGGTTTATCGAATGGTTTACAAACAGTGATGCGACCATCGACGGGAAAAGCAAATCCAAGGCGTATGCGCTTTTCGACAGTTCTCTTTTTGAAACAATCGAAATAGGGATAATCAAAGGGCTATGGCAGATTCATGGGTATTTATTCGTTGTTCTGTATGACTTTACTTGACACATAAGAACTCTAAATATTACTAAAGATGGTTTTCAATTCGCTATAGCCAGATTTTTACCGGAAACACTGCAAAAAATTGAGGCTATGCCTGAAAGCACTTTTGATGAAATTGCACACAAATACGTGGAGATGAACATAGCCCATCCATTTATGGAGGGAAATGGCCGAAGCACACGCATCTGGCTTGACCTGATCTTGAAAAAGAATCTGAAGGCGTGTGTGGATTGGAGCCGTATAGATAAAAAAGAATACCTGTCCGCCATGAAAATGAGTGTATCGGATTCTGCACCGATACGAATGTTGCTGGAATCGGCTTTAACAGACAGGATATCTGACCGGGAAGTATTCATGAAGGGTATAGATTACTCGTACTATTATGAGCAGGAAAACGATATAACAGATCTTTGATAGATGGATTTCCGGCAGGTTCGCGGCATCAGGCACGAGCTTCACATCATCTTCTCGTAGAAGATGAATTCGCGTTGAATCGTATATGAAGTCGTTGTCTAGAGAAACATAAAATTATTGCCAAACTTATTTTTTATATGTCATTATTGGTTATGGATAAGAGTCGTCAGTACTGGGCAGATTAGGGGTATGATCTGTGGAAATCGTTGCATTCTGGCTGAATATCGTGGGATTTTCTCTCCTGTTCGGGATCTTTTTTCTGACCCTTGTTTCCAGAAAGACAAACCGCCATATCATGTTCGACCAGTATCTTTGGTACATCGGTCTTTCGTGGATGTGGTTTCTCTTCCAATTCATCGGGTTTGTCTACCTGACGGTGTTGAAGCGAGACGCCCCTTCCATCTTGACGGTCAACACGCTGATTCGCTATGCGTTCACAATCATGGTGTTCCATCGGATCCCGTTGTTTCTCGATACCATCATCACTGGTGAGATTTCAAAGAATTCGAAAAAAATCTCCATCATCGTTGGATGCGGGACCCTTGGATTACTGATCCTTCTGGGAGTCATCCGTTCGGTGGTGATCGGTCCCTATGTCACCGTGCTTTTCAACGCCTTGGTGGGCGGTTCGTTTCTCTATGCATTTATCCGTATCCGCAAGCAACAGGCCTACCGAGCTAAAAGGATGCGTTCGTTCTTGGTGATTTCGTCAGTCGCCTTCTTGTTTTTCAGCTGGTACGCAATCATTTTCAACGTGTTCCCAAACCTACACAGACACGGGTTCGATCCCTTCGTTTCAGCCCTCTATATCATCGTTTGGTGCCTGAACGATGCGATGATTTACTTGCGTGAATTTTCCTCCATCGGCATCAGGGAAAGAAATCAGATGGATAATTTCCATGACCGGTACAAGCTTTCCGAGAGGGAGCAGGAGATAGTAAGCTTGCTCGTTGACGGCATGTCGTACAAGGAAATCGCATTCCAACTGTCACTCTCCCCAAGAACCGTCGAGACGCATATCTACCGCATATTCAAGAAGTGTTCGGTATCGACAAAACTCGAGCTGATCAATAAGATGTTCCCATTACGTAATCCTACGTAATGACCTCACATTGCCATTTACGTAACAATTCGGACTATTAACCATTTCCACGGAATCGTAGTGTCTCACTCAGGAGGCAACCATGAAACGATTCCGATATTTAGCAAGATTGGTTTTCATATTTCTTGGCTGTAAAGGTCGACAGTACCCAGATTTCGAAGAAGGATATTATGAGCGTGATGCGAGCCTTGATGGCGCAAGGTTTTTTATCAGCCTTGAATCCAGGGACAGCCGATTTCTTTCGAGCGTCCCGGAAATCCTGACCTGTCCTGGAAGGAATCGATAGTGCATACTTGATCAGGCGGTCGACAATCCATGGCGCCTAGCACAGTCCGGGCGTGTACTGTGGAGTGAAGGGCAATCCGTCAATCAGCGCATGCATTTGGCACGGTAACTCGGGTTGCCATACAAGTTGGCTGAACTCCGGTCCTGTTGTTCTGATAGGTACCAAAAAAAGGAGGAGAATCATGAATGGAGAAATGATACTGCTTTTGGCTCCGCTCGTGGTGATGGAACTGATTTTAAAGGCGGTGTGCTTGAAAGACTGGATGAAGCGGGAATCCCTGAACGGTTTGTCGAGGACAGCCTGGTTACTGATCTTTCTGTTCGTCAACCTGCTGGGCCCGGTAGCGTACCTTGTTTATGGGAGGAAGTATCATGGCAATGATTGAGATGGATCACATCACAAAACAATATCAGGAGGTCGAGGCTTTGAAAGGGGTTTCCCTTTCGGTGCAACAAGGAGCCGTCTTCGGATTTCTCGGCCCCAATGGTGCTGGCAAGACCACATTGATCAGAATCCTTGCCGGTCTCATCGCACCCACATCGGGAAGCTTCAGAATAAATGGCGTGGCGATGGATGATACGAAGCAGCATGTCGGGTATCTTGCCCAACAGCCTTCATTCTATCCGTGGATGACCGGAAAGGAACTGCTGAGGTTCTCGGGTAAACTTTATGGGATGGCTTCCAACGAGATAAAGCAAAGGATTTCTGAATTGCTCGAGCTGTGCGGTATGCAGCACGCAGCGGATAGAAAAATCGGTGGTTATTCCGGAGGAATGCTTCAGCGGCTTGGTATCGCACAAGCGATTCTGCACCGGCCGAGGGTCACGCTGCTGGATGAGCCTGCCTCCGCACTTGATCCGGTGGGAAGGAAAGATGTGTTGGAGTTAATCACTCGATTACGAGAAGAGACGACCATCTTGATGTCCAGTCATATTCTCGAGGATGTCCAGCGTGTGTGTGATGAAGTCGCGATCATATCGCAGGGATCGATCATACTTCATGAAGATATGAAATCGCTGTTGGAATCTCGTGCACGACCTTGCATGAGCTTGAAATTCGCCACTTCATCGGATGCTAGTGCCTTCCTTTCTCTCCTGGCAGGCCAATTGATTGTAGGTGTTGCCGAATCGGACTTCCGGGTGGCCATCCCAGAGGACGATTACCGCAAAAAATATTCACAAATCATGAGGATGCTCGTTGAACACGATCTGCGATTGGACA
>JAAYDK010000042.1 GCA_012729295.1 Spirochaetales bacterium
CGCTGGTGAAGGCAATCGACGAGTATGCTGCGTTGATTCGTGCAAGTGCGGCGACAGCGGGCAACGACCATCGTCTAGGTCGTAATGAAGCACCGCCTGCAATCATTTCGGTCTATCTCGGAGATCAGTTGCAGGAAGTACTCGAGCATATTGCTTCCGAAAGCCCGTATCGTAAACGAGACGGTAACTGGCTCAAACTGGGAGTAAACTGTCTCCCAAGGCTGCCGAAGGATATGACGGACCGCAACAGGACCAGCCCGTTTGCTTTTACCGGCAACAAGTTCGAATTCCGAATGGTCGGTTCTTCACAATCGATCGCGACCCCCAATACGTATCTCAACGGTGCTGTAGCAGATGTATTCGAACTGGTTGCAGATCGGCTCGAACATGCCGAAGATGCAAAGAATGCAGCAATCGAATTGATCAAGGATTTTTATAAAGAACACAAACGTGTGATATTTAACGGCAACGGCTATGCCCCGGAATGGGTCGAAGAAGCCAAACGCCGCGGATTACCGAACATTCCCAACACCGTCGAAGCGCTCCTGCAGCTAGTCGAGCCTAAAAATGTCGCAATGCTCACACGCCAACGGATTTTCACGATCGAAGAGCTCGAATCGCACCTGGACGTCTATTTGGAGATGTACAGCAAGCAGATCAACATCGAAGCCGGCGTCATGGTAGAGATGGTACAGCGAAGCATCGTTCCCGCAGTTACCAGGTACCTGTCTGAGTTGTGCCAAGATATTACTAGTCAGAAATCGCTGGGATTCGAAACGGTTGAATTAGAAACAATAGCCAAAAAACTTTCTAACGGACTGAATGCCTCGATTCAGACCAGTGAAGAATTACATATCAGGATTGCCGAAGCACTCGCCATGCACGACAAGGCTCTTGAACAGGCTGTGTATTATCATGATGTAGTTTGCTCATCGATGGAGCATTTGCGCTCGATTGTAGACCAACTCGAACGCTACACCGATAAGGGCGCATGGCCGTTCCCTGGTTACGAAGAGCTGTTGTTCAGATTGTAACCGGTACTCACTCGCCCTCGCACAGCAGCAGTCCCTGATACCCGCCTAGCACAAGGTGGGTATCGGTGGTCTCGACAAGTGACGAAGTGGTATTGAATATCACTCGAAACGCCGCATCCTGCGTACCTTGGGCGATAAGGCTCAGCGGAATTTGACGTGCATCTTTGGAAAAATTGAGTAGAACCAGACGAGAGATCTGACCGTATTCCCTGACATACGCCAGTACGTCAGCTTGCTCGTGATCTAAAAAGCGGATAGTTCCCAGCCGTAAGGCTTCATCATGATTTCGGATGGCAATAAGATCGTGATAAAGATGTAACAGCGAGTTTTTTTCGTGTTTCTGTTGTTCAACGGTGTTTTTTTTAGCATCAGGATGGTATGGCAGCCACGGTTTTACTGTTGAAAATCCAAAGCCGGCATCAGAATTCCATTGCATGGGTCTGCGCTGACCGTCCCTGCCCGGATGAAACGGCCAGTAGTGCCTGCCTACCGGATCCTTGATTTCCCACGGGGCGACCGGCTTGTCCTGCATGCCGATTTCTTCACCATAGTAAAGAAACGGTGTACCCCGCTGTGTCAGCAAGAATAGCGCACTGATTTTTGCTCGCTGTACATCGTTTCCGAAACGGGTGATCGAGCGCTTCACATCATGGTTCGATAATACCCAACTCGGCCAGCGTTCATCCTTGAGCGCACGATACCAGTGCTCTGCTTCCTTTCTCCAGCGCAGTGCGTCCCATGCAATCCAGTTGTATGCGAAATTAAACGTTAGGTGTAGTTCATCGTTTCCGTTACCCTGATAGGAGGCTGTCATCTCAGGATTGCCCGGTTTTTCGACCATGATTTCTCCGACGAGCATCCTCTTGTCATAGTGCTCGGTCATAGAGCGCATTCGTCGTAACACATTATGAGTCTCATTTTGGTCACGATCATACACATGCCTTTGCATGTCGTACGCCCTGATAGTCTCTCCTATTGTTTTTGGATTGTCACGGAACAAAGCATCTTTGACTATCAGGTTAATAACGTCCAGCCTATACCCGTCCACGCCTTTGTCGAGCCAAAACGCCATCTCGTTAAAAATTGCTTTTTCAACATCTGGATTTCTCCAGTTGAGATCAGGCTGACTTGCTAAGAACGAATGCAGATAATACTGACTGGAATGCTTATCGAATTCCCAGGCAGAACCACCGAAAGCGGCTTTCCAGTTATTTGGTTTTTTTCTAGATGGAGCATCATGCCACATATAGAAATTTCGGTACTTTGAATCAATCGAAGATGCACTTTCGATAAACCACCGGTGTCGATCTGAAGTATGGTTGATTACCATATCCATGATAATCCTGATACCTTTCGCATGCGCAGCCTCAATGAGTTCATACATATCTTCATTTGAACCGAATAAAGGATCGATTATTCGATAATCTTCAATATCGTAACCGAAGTCCTTCATCGGCGAGAGATACACAGGACTGAGCCATATCGCACAGATACCTAACCATTGCAGATACTCAAGCGATTCAATTATCCCTTTCAAATCACCGATACCATCATGATTGCTGTCTCTGAAACTTCTTGGATATATTTGATAGATTACTCCTTCTTTCCACCAAGTTTCAAATCGTTTCATATTAGTATCCTTATATATTTATATAACTTCTTAATGTTTTTTATATCGTTTCAATGTATTTAAGATTCTATTTTTGTAATTTATTCTATGGAATTTGGTTTAATTTATACATATTCATATAATATTTATAAAAAATGCTGTTGTATGAGTAGTAAAACTCTATACAACAGCTAGTGTTACGATACATAGTATTCTCACATATGTTCAGAATATTTTCTTGAAAATTCTTTTAATGCAAACCGTATTCCGGCTGCCCATCCGAGTCCCATGTTTGAAAACAAATCTTCAAGTTCTCGTTTAAAAGATGGCTCGATAGAAAAAGTAGTGAGTATTTTGTTTTCTTTTCGCGCTCCAGGATCATTCTTGAATAACTGTTTTGCTTTTTGCAATGTTGCACTGTTTTCATTTTCACTACCGATCGGATTTTTTTTCAATGCCATAATCTTATCTCCAAATAACCGAGTTGAGACCTTGGATTGCTTCCAATGTTTTTTCTTTCAAACCCTTTCCCCTCTGTTTGAAAACCTGCGGAGCCTTGTTAGCTTCCTGTGATTTTCTAAACACCGGATCTACAGGAATCTTATACACTTTAAAAACACCGGTTAAGGCAGCATTAAATATATCTTTATGCTGACGAATACGATCATCGTAGGAATTTATCACAATTCTTTCATGCTTCACCTGACTACGAAGATTTTTACGTATCCGTTTCAATTCATCTATAAATATTTCAAGGCCGTCCAGGCTAAAGACTTCAGGTGTCATTGGAGTAATTACTTCATCGCTGGCAATCAGTGCAGCTCTTTCGAGCTTTCCTAATCCTGGTGGTAAATCCAAAATGATCCGATCGAATTTTTGCTTTAGCTCTTGCACCAAATCTTGTAATACATACGGTTCTTCTGCGATTTTGGTTTCAGCATATGTCTTGAGACCACCACCGATACCGAACGTAGGAAGTACAAATAAATTTTCCACATTTGGAACTTCAACAATCGCGTCGTCAACATAACACAATCCTTGTAAAACGTCAGATAGTTCATACTCCAAATCACCAGTCAAGAACCATGATGAAGCGTTCCCCTGTGGGTCTACATCGACAAGCAAGGTCGGAATACCTTCCAACGCCGACTGGCACGCTATGGTACCGGAGATAGTTGTTTTACCGACGCCACCTTTTTGTAGGTGAAATGCAATTGTTTTACTCATATTCCATCAAGTTATTTAATATATACTGTATGTATAGTACTACATAATAATCGGAAAAACTATAGAAATTTATTCATTTTAAAATTGTTAAATACTAAATATATAGTTATTTTATTGTTATAAATTATAACAACACTATGTATTCTATATAATAGTTATATACTTTTTATTGTATTTCAGTTGTTCTATGTAATAATATGTTATATGTTTTTTACAAATTTAATAGCAGGTAATTTTAATTTTTATTATACC
>JAAYDK010000373.1 GCA_012729295.1 Spirochaetales bacterium
ACCAATAGAGTTCCTAACGATTCCCGTTGCAGTTGAAGAATCCTTGTTGTTCTGATAGGGTATCTCATATAAACTCCCAATAGTGTGAAGCCTTTCTTACATATAAGGCTGCAGGAGGAATAGTGTTTTCAATCATCGAAAAACAAAAATTATCGGCTGAAGTCTTCAGAATGGTTATTTCTGCTCCCTATATCGCGAAAGCCCGTAAACCTGGTCAGTTTATCATCATCCAGCAGGGCGGCGATTTTGCAGAACGCATCCCGCTTACGATTGCCGATGCCGATTCCGAGCAAGGAACCATCACCATCATTTTCCAGGCAGTCGGAGAGGCAACCCATAAGCTGGCTACACTGAATGCCGGAGACGCGGTAGCAAACGTGCTCGGTCCTCTTGGCCAGCCGACGCACATCGAAAAATTCGGTAAAGTCGTCTGCGTCGGCGGAGGAATCGGAGTCGCTCCGATGCACCCGATCGCCAAGGGCATGAAACAGGCTGGAAATGAAGTTAAAATCATCATGGGTGCGCGAAACAAAGGCCTCATCATTATGGAAGACGAAATGAAGGCGATTGCCGATGAGTTGATCGTATGTACGGACGACGGCAGCTACGGACGCAAAGCGCTCGTCACTGAACCATTGAAAGAACTCTGCGAGACATGGAAGCCCGATCTGGTAGTTGCCATCGGACCTCCGGTTATGATGAAATTCTGTACGCTAACCACGCGACCGTTCAATATTCCGACAGTCGTCTCCCTCAACACCATCATGGTAGACGGGACGGGCATGTGCGGAGGGTGCAGGGTAAGCATCAACGGGAAAACAAAATTCGTGTGTGTCGACGGACCCGAGTTCGATGGATTCGCGGTCGACTGGGATAACATGATGCTGCGTCTCGGGACTTTCAAGGCACAAGAGCAAGAAGCACATCACCGCTGCCACATCGGCCTGCACATACAAGAAGGGGACGCCTGATGCATCACGATACCGTTACACTAGATAGCCAAGCAAAAACGTTGTTCGAACAATATAAAGACCAGGCATTGACAAACAAACAACGCCTGGCAGTTCCTGTACAGGAGATGCCGGCGCAAGATCCCGATGTCCGCAGGGACAACATGGAAGAAGTCGCGCTGGGATACACAGAAGCGCAAGTCCTGATCGAATCGATTCGGTGTCTTCAATGTGCGAACGCACCGTGTGTCGCCGGATGTCCCGTACGCATCGATATCCCTAGATTCATTGCAAAGGCAGCCTTAGGTGATTTTGCCGGTTCGATAGGTGTCATCAAAGAAGCTTCTATGCTTCCTTCGGTCTGCGGTCGGGTATGTCCTCAGGAAACGCAATGCCAGCAGACATGCACGGTCGGACGAGTTCACAAGGACATCGATAAGGCCGTATCGATCGGTCGAATCGAACGGTTCGTTGCCGACTGGGAGGCCTCCCAAGGTAAAAGAAGCGTTCCTGAAGTCGGTCAATCCACCGGGAAAAAAGTCGGAGTGGTCGGAAGCGGACCTGCTTCGATGACCGCAGCGGCTGACCTGCGCCGTGCCGGACACGAGGTCGTGATGTTTGAAGCTCTCCACAAGTGTGGAGGGGTTTTGGTATACGGCATCCCCGAGTTCAGACTTCCAAAACGCATCGTACAGGAAGAAATCGATACGCTCGTTTCCATGGGTGTGAAGATCGAACAGAACTTTCTCGTCGGACGCACGGCTACCATCGACGAACTAATGACTCGCGACGGATTTGATGCATTGTTTATCGGTTCCGGAGCGGGACTACCAAATTTTCTCAACATTCCGGGTGAGAATCTCGTCGGCGTATTTAGCGCCAACGAATACCTGACGCGTAGCAATCTGATGCGTGCATACGACAAGGCGAAGGCCGGTACTCCGTTATTCGACTCAAAGCGTGTTTTAGTTTTCGGAGGTGGAAACGTAGCGATGGATGCCGCCCGAACGGCAGTTCGTCTGGGTGCGGAGGAAGTATCTATCGTCTATCGACGAACGGCTACAGAGATGCCGGCACGACGCGAAGAGGTCGCCCACGCTCACGAAGAAGGCGTATTATTCAAGTATCTGCACGCTCCTAAGGAGATCATCGGCAACGAAAAGGGAAAAGTCGAAGGTGTGCGGATTGTATTATGTCAGCTCGGCGAACCGGACGCTTCCGGACGGCGTTCACCCGTAGAAATCCCCGGCAGCGATATCGTTCTTGCATGCGATACGGTCATCGTCGCAATCGGTAACAGTTCGAATCCGTTGATTGAAAAGACTACCAAAGGCTTGCAGGTCGACAGGAAAGGGCATATCGTAGTGGATGAGGATACCTGTGCAACGAGCATTCCGGGCGTGTATGCAGGTGGAGACATCGTATTAGGTTCCGCAACAGTAATTCTTGCAATGGGGCAGGGAAGAAAGGCCGCTAAGGCAATGAACGAATACCTAAGCGACAGGGAGCATAGGGGTGGATCGGC
>JAAYDK010000043.1 GCA_012729295.1 Spirochaetales bacterium
ATCAGCAACATCTCTTTCTCGGGAACCAAGTCTATTCCGAAGAATTTTACGTCTTCCTCTTTTCCGGTTCCTCTTGCGGTTAAAATGGTGCCTCCCGGAGCTCCTGCTTTGCGTGCTGCTGCCATAGCTTCTTCCGCATAGCCCTTATTCATGATACATACGATAAGAATATGCTCTGGATTTTTCATGGTTTGATTCCTTCCGGTATGTTGAGTTTGAGTACTATTGGGTAGGATGTGCTTCAGTATGTGCGGTACATCGATGAGAACCGAGATGCCTGCTTTTCTTTTTTGCTGCAGGCTGCATGTGTGAATCCCTTGTAAGATTGGGTCTATCAGGTCGTCGGTTAAAAGCGTAAAAACGATATCTTTTTCCGAATCCCCAAGCCCTAATAGCGCCATGGTCGAATTCGTCGCAGTGCCTTTGCCCATGAGAATCGTTCCGCCACGAGCACCGGCTTGCTTTGTAATCGAAACCAAACGTTCTCCAAGACCGTGATTGACGATACTGAGCAGTAATTTCCCGCATGTATATACCATTTCTACATTCATTTTGGATTACTCCTAGCTTTGTTCTTCTTCGCTGTACGCTCTTCTTTTTTCTTCACCAAGATTCCAAGGATTTGTAGAGCAATTAACGGAATCATCGCAATCATGGCGATTACTCCAAAGGCATCTTGAATAGGATTACCCCCTACTGCAGCAGAAGCTCCCAATGTAAACGATAGAATGAATGTTGAAGACATCGGACCTGAGGCAACCCCTCCCGAGTCAAACGCGATTGCAGTAAACAGCGGGGGAGAAAAGAATGTGAGTGTTATCGCCACCAGATAGCCGGGGATTAGAAACCACCAGATACTCATGGCCGTAACCACCCTGAGCATGGCAATTCCGATGGCAAATGCGACTCCAATCGATAGTGCAGCCAAGATAATACGTCTTTTTATATGTCCGCCCGAAACTTGTTCTACTTGTTCGGTAAGCACCCATACGGCAGGTTCTGCAAGTACTACGACACCTCCGAACAATATTCCGAGCGGTACGAGGATCATCGGGTGTTCAAAAGAGCCGATCATCGATCCAATTTGTGACCCGATTGGTAAGAACGCCCCATGTACGCCGATAAAGAAAAACACGAGACCGATAAATGCATACATCAATCCTTTTATGGATTTTGTCAAAGCTCTTAGTTTGATTTTTAATAAAGTGAACTGAAATACGGCCAGCATGGCAACCAGTGGTCCGAGGGCTAAGGCAACTTCTTTGACGCTGTCAATAAACAAATGAAGAAAATTTTGATCTTGGACAGCCTGAGTTGACACAACAACGGTCGTAGATTCTTCACTACTAAATAGGCCCATCATTAAAACGGCTAAAATCGGTCCTATTGATGCAAGTCCCACCATTCCAAAGCTTGCTTCTTCGTTGTCCTTATGTTTGCTTACCGCTGCCACGCCAACTCCAAGTGCCATGATAAACGGAACGGTCATGGGTCCGGTAGTTGCACCACCGGCATCGAAGGCCACTCCCAGGTAGCGGCGGTCTGTAAGAAACGCTAAAGCAAAGACAATGATATAAAAGATTGTGAGAATCCAGCGATAGCTAAGATTCAGTACCGACCTGACAAATCCCAATGAGACAAATAACCCAACCCCGATTCCTATGCTCAACACCAATAGAATTTTTGAAATTTCTGCATCTACTGTTGCTACTTGCCCTGCTAAGACCTGCACATCGGGTTCGGCCACGGTAATGAGGAATCCGACAAAAAATCCAATGATAATCATTAACGGGAGATTGCGTCGTTTTGTTAATGCCGAACCTATCGACTGGCCGATCGGAACGATACCGATTTCGGTACCAAGCAAGAAAAGACTCAAACCAATGATGATCGAGACAGCCCCGGCAGCAAAAATTGCAAATCCAATCCAGCCGATAGGAGCGATGGTCAGGTTTAATACTAATACGATAACCACAACCGGCAAGACTGATAAAGAAGTTTCTTTTAAGGTGGTGAAAAGATTCACAGGGGTAACTCCTCAGGCGTATCGATAGAAGCTATACACTGATGAATCTAGTTGAAATAACGTATTACGTCAATGTAGTACTATCGAGATACATAATTCTCAGATAATGTGTTGCGATACCTATTGTGGTTATGAGATGATACGGGGAACTTATGGCGATGGGTAAAATCGATATAGTAAAAGGGTGCTCGGATTTGCAGTCCGGACACCCTTCGAGAACAATATACCATCGGTTGTTTATGAATGCAACAATAATTTTTACTATTATTCCCATTTGACTTTAATACATTTTTAATACTTGATTAGACGATAGTAGACATGCCTATCCCTACATGCTAATATTTTTTACAAAGAGGTAGCCTATGTCAAGAACCCCTGCACTCATTGCGTTAGCAGTACCGACATATGGTAGTTATGTGAGATGGCGCCACCGGATAACGGTTTCCGGTATGGAACATATACAAGCATTGCAAGGTCCTTACCTAGTGTTGGCAAATCACGTACACGCACTCGATCCGGTGTTTATCTCCTCTGTATGGCCGAAACACATTCGATGGGTAGCCGGTGCCCATCTTTTTAAACTAGCATGTATCTCATTCGTGCTTGGTAGATTGGCTACCAGTATCTCGAAACAACAGGGAAGAAGTGATTTTCAAACGATTAAAGACATCTCTCAAGCGTTTAAAAAACAAGATGTCGTAGGTCTATTTCCCGAAGGAACAAGAACCTGGGACGGTGAACCGCTTGGATTCGATATCTCCACTGCTAAAATGGTGAGAATGTTTCACGTTCCGGTTGTGATGGTTACTCTGGAAGGAGGGTATGGACTGAAGCCGCGTTGGGCTCGGTTTGCCAGAAAAGGCTCTTTGACAATAAGGATTCACAAGCCGTTGACCGAGGATGAGATCAAACGGCTGAGTCTCGATAAGATTTCTTCGATATTACAGAAAACACTTGGTTTCTCATATCGAACATGGCAGCAGCAGAGTCCTCATGCGTTTGTCTCTCCAAAGAACGCCGAAGGTCTCGAGCAAGTACTGTATATGTGTCCGAGATGTCATGGAAGATCGACCATAGTCAGCAAAGGCAATGTAGTCGAATGTTCCCATTGCTATTTTCGGCTCGTGCTGAACGAGTATGATGTATTCGATTCTCCGGATGAGAACGAAAGTATTCCATTTCGGGATGTTCCACAATGGCACCGATGGGAAAAGGAATCCCTTAAGAAACTGTGCGCCGACGATCAGGACGACATTCG
>JAAYDK010000374.1 GCA_012729295.1 Spirochaetales bacterium
AGGTTCACGACCGATATGAAAGATGCGATAGACAGTTCAGACATAGTCTTCATCGCTGTCGGTACACCAATTCGTGATGATGGCAGCGTTGATGTACAGTCTGTTTTAAATGCTGCTTCTGATATTGCCCGCCATATGAAGAGTTATAAAACCATAGTGATTAAATCGACTGTTCCTGTAGGTACGGGACGACAGGTGAAGACTGTTTTACAAGAAGTACTTTCTTCTCGACATGTCGATATCCCTTTTGACGTAGTTTCCAATCCCGAGTTTTTACGAGAAGGATCTGCAGTTCAAGATTTCTTACATCCCGATAGAATTGTTATTGGATCTGAAAGCGAACATACATTACAGATCATGAAGGATGTCTATCGTTTAAACGAGGTGCCCTTTGTTGAAATTAGTATCGAAACCGCAGAGATGATTAAATATGCTTCTAATGCGTTTCTGGCAATGAAAATTACCTTCATGAATGAATTGGCTAACGTATGTGAGAACGTAGGAGCAAATGTTCAACAAGTAGCTCAGGCCATGGGAATGGATAAAAGAATTTCTCCTTTGTTTCTCAATCCGGGACCAGGAATCGGAGGATCGTGTTTCCCTAAAGATGTCAGGACATTAGCTCAGACAGCTAGAGTACATGGGAATCCGATGCAACTGATGGAAGCTGTTATCAAGGCAAATGAATGGCAAAAAACTAAGATGGTTGAAAAGATTACCCATGTATTGGGAAGAGACTTGCATGGCAAGACTCTTGCCATTCTGGGTGTTACCTTTAAAGCCAACACCGACGATATGCGAGAAGCACCATCATTGGTGATTCTCCCAGAATTGGCAAAGCTAGGTGCTACATTGAAGGTAAGCGATCCTCAAGGACAGAAAGAAGGTTCTGTACGGTTCAAAGACATTGAGAAACAATTATCTTGGCATAACGATATCTACGAAGCAATCAAACATAGTGACGCTACCATAATACTCACCGAATGGGATCAGTTTAAAGCTATTGATTTCTCTCAATACGAATCATTGAATGCAAAAAAAGTATTATTTGATTTAAGAAACCTCTATCGAAAAGAAAAGCTCGAAGAACTTGGTTTTATCTATCATGGTGTGGGAGTCTGAGCCATCTATTCAAACAGTTTAGCAAGTGAACGAATAGTTCCACCATATTTTCCCCTAATCTCTGGATGTCTGTTACCCAATGAAAGGAAATCTTCGAATCTCTTGTCCGCAAAGATAACGTGATACCATCTACCATATTTCCTACACACATATTTTTTTACTCATTTACTTATCTTTTCTTATTTTTTATTTGCTTTTTGTTATTTTATGAGATAGTATGAGTGTGAGAGGCAAGTAAAGATAGCTTTGGAGGGGAGAATGCACGCTACACAACGTAAGAATTACATCATGAAAATGCTGCAGGAACGAGACTCGCTTGACGTGATAACACTTTCTCAGCGTCTTGATACTTCCAAGGTAACGATCCGAAAAGACCTTGACGAGTTAGCCGAGAAAGGACTTGTAATCCGTACTCATGGTGGTGCAGTCCTTGCTGAAAAGCAAAACCTCGTTCGCTTGATCAGCAATACGATCAAAGAACACACCGAAGCAAAGAAAGCAATCTGTAAGCACGCTCTTCGTTATGTCGAACCTGGCAAGAGTGTCATTATCGACAGCGGCAGTACGACAGTCCATCTTGCTCCTCTCGTTGCAAAAAAGAACATTACGGTGATTACCAACAGTATTCTGGTAATTCAAGAACTCGCTGGTGCCGAATCGGTTGAGTTGTTGATTATTGGCGGATTGCTGCGGCGCCCGTCTCTTGCTGCAATTGGCTCTCCGGCGCGCTCTTATTTAAGCCAAGTGCATGTCGATACCCTGTTATTAGGGGCCAGCGGATTCTCTTTGGAACAGGGCATTACCTGTACCAATCTGATAGAAGCAGATACCAAGCAGGCAATGATAGTAAGTGCTTCAAAGGTATGTTTGCTCGCTGATTCATCCAAGTTCGGCACCGTTTCACTGGCAAAAGTCTGCAATTGGAGCGATATCGATATGCTCATTACCGATGATGGACTCAGTGAAGCATCACACCTTGCCTTGGAAGCTCAAGGCGTTCATGTAGAAATTGCCCGGTCATAGTACCGGTAAAACACTATCTTGGAGGAAGTTATGAAACGTAATGCAATCATTATCTCGTTATTGATCGCGTTGATCGCATCAGGGACGCTCTTTGCTGGAGGCGTATCTGAAGCAGTCTACCCCGATCCTGAAAAGAACATTACTATTGTCGTACCGCATGCAGCCGGTGGAAGTACGGACCTGATTTTCCGTACGTTGGCTGAAGAGATGAAGAAAGTTTCGGGAGTGAATTTCTTAGTGACCAACATCACCGGAGCTGGAAGTGCCACCGGAACCAACGAAGTCATCAATAACGAAGCTGACGGCTATATGTTCCTTGGAGCTGGGACTCACACCACCGCAGCAACGATGCAGGGTTTGACCGATGGCTACAAGGAACTTGACTACATCGCTGCGTTAAACTGGGATCCGTTCATCGTTGCTGTCAGAAATGACAAGCCGTGGACAAGTCTGCAGGAATTGGTAGCAGATGCAAAAGCCCGTCCTGGGAAAATCTCGCTGGGTAATGCCGGTATGGGTGGAGCTACTGGTGTAGCCTCAGTTGGCTTGAACCTTGCCTTTGACAAGA
>JAAYDK010000464.1 GCA_012729295.1 Spirochaetales bacterium
CTGCACCGTCCGTTTGGACAAGGTCGTCTTGCCGGGTAGTTCTTTGAAGCCGCGGGTCATGGTCATATCCAGCGCATCGCACATCTTTTCGGCAATGCACCGCATGACCGGCTTGCCCGCCAGGATCGCCTGCAGTGTCGCCGTGCCGATCTTCGCCTGTTTCGCGAACAGCGTCGGCTTCTGGTTCTGCGCGTTGTATTTTTCCAGCAATGCCGGGCGAACGACCCAGGTCTTGTGGCTTCGGATCCCATCCTCCGCTAGATTGTTATAAAATTCGATCAGGTGCATGGGCTGCAGCTTATCCAGCCGGATGTGCCCGATCGCCGGCAGGATCCGCCGCATGAACTGCCGGTAGCGGCAAACGGTCCTCGGCGCTAACTGCTGATCGGCATATTCCACCAGCCAGCGCTCGACAAAGGCCTCGAATGTCGCGTTGGTCTGAACCACCTTGCCTAAGCGCACCTTGTTCTCAAATAAAACAGCGGCCTCGTGGACCGCTTTTTCTATCTGCCTATCTGTCATCCCCGGCTCTGGCTTCCAGGTCATGGTTTTACGAATCTGACGTTTGCGCCGGTCATAGCCACAGCTGACCGAGATGAAGTAGGAAGTCTTCCGTTTGGTGATCGTTGCCATGCTGCTGTCCTCCTTTGTTGTGGGTCATATTACCTCTGTGCCGAGGTCATATCAAGTTATATTTTCGTTCCGAAATCGGCCGTATGCCCGTCGTTGCAGGGCTTTCCGGCTCCAGGACCAGCGTCAGCCTGGCCTTCAAATGCGCTTCCAGATCGTCGATATCGATCAGGTGCTTCCTGCCCGCCATGATGCACGGGATCACGCCGTCATAGACCATACGCCGCAGAAAATAGGGCGTGATGGATGTGCCTGGATCCTGATCCTTCAGATATTTATACGCTGCGTTAATGGATCGTAACCTGCCCATGGTGTACCTCGCTCAAAAAGAATAAGGCCGGAAAGAAACCATCCCTCCCGGCCTTTGCTCGTTATTATTGTTTGCGTCAGTTCTTATCCGCCTCTGTCGGATCCCCCTTCGCCTTCAGCTGTTCAAACTTGCGTTTAACAAAATCGGGGAGTGGCAGGCCCATGATCCCGAGGTTCTCCACGATTAACAACCCTTCATTGCCGCAGAAGAACAGGATGATCGCCGTCCGGCAAAAGGCCTGCAGGCCGAGGATCGCATCGAGCTGGACGCCGATCAGCACAACCAGCAGGATCAGGCCCTTGCGGATCAGCCCCTTGAACCCGGCCTTGGACTCCAGCGCGCCGGTCTGCGACTTGCTGGATTTCTGCCAGACGGCAGCGATCAGGATCCCCGTGATGTAGTCGATGGCCATCAGGATGACAAGTGTCTGCAAGGCTGTATCCCACCCTCCCAGTGCTCTGGCTAAAAAACTACCAGCCACCGAGAGCGCCACCAGCACTGTATCTTTGATCAATACTGTCTTGTTCATATGATTTACTCCTTCGGTATTCTCAGGGTCTGGCCGGTATGGATGGTATACGGTTCCTTAAGGCCATTCAGCTCGATGATCTCCTGGTAGCGCCGGCCATCGCCCAGCAGCTGCTGCGCAATCCGCCAGGGACTATCTCCGGTCCGGACCGTGTACAGCCGCTCGCCTTCGATCGTCAGCACCTGGCCGGTATGGATCGTATACGGCGCGGCGATGCCGTTGAGCTTGGCCAATTCCAGATACCGTCTTCCATCCCCCAGCAGCGCTCGGGCAATCGACCACAGCGAATCGCCTTTCCTGACGACATAGGTTTCGGTTCTGGCTGTGACATAATCAATGAACGGGCACTTGAACCATTCCTTCCAGCCGGTATCGTTGACCGTGCTGGTCAGCCGCGTCTTGATCACGCCAGACTTGGTACCATGTGCCTCGATGACCTCGCCCTGGCCGATATAGACACCAACATGACCGCGCTTCCAGACGATCAGGCCCTTGATCTCCGGAAGTAGGGCTATCGGCCCTTTTTCTACGGCCGTGTTATGCAGCCCGTTCGCCGACACATCCGGCAGGCCGTCCAGCTTGTAGACGATCTTGCCATCGTCGTTGGTCCAGTAATGGCCCTTGATCAGGCCGACACAGTCCTGGACCGGCTTGCCCAGCCAGGTAGCGCGGATGAACGATAAATACGGCAGGATCTTCAGCGGGTATTGTTTCTGCTTGCCCGCCAAGAGCGACTCGGTCAGCACATGGCCGTACGTGCCATAGACATACCCGGTACCGAGCCGTGCCATGGCATGCCCGACCAGAGACAGGTTGGTTTTTCGTTTCGACATGATGTGTTCCTCCA
>JAAYDK010000375.1 GCA_012729295.1 Spirochaetales bacterium
CGCGAAGGCAAGCTCTCAGGTTGCGACCTGATTAGCATATTCGCTTTAGACGAATTGCGCGGCATCTGTATGGAAGATGACGGTTCGATTCTTATCAGGCCGCTTACCAGCTTTACCGAAGTTGCGAAGCATCCGCTGATTAAGAAACATATACCGGTCCTCGGCGAAGCGGTTGAACAAATCGGAGGCCCCCAAATCAGGAATATCGGAACCATCGGGGGCAATATATGCAACGGCGTGACAAGCGCCGACTCAGCCTCGACGCTCAAGGCCTACGATGCGGTATTGGAACTAACAAGTCTTGAAGGAATTCGCATCCTGCCGTATGCGGCTTTCAATATCAGTCCCGGCAAAGTAGACCTAAGACCGCAAGAATTGCTTACCGGTATCAGAATCCCAAAAACTAGCTGGGAACATACCTATGGTCACTATATAAAATATGCGATGAGAAAGGCGATGGATATCGCAACCCTCGGTTGTTCGGTCAACGTCAGGCTTGCACAAGACAAGCAGCACGTCGACCGTCTGAGAATTGCATTCGGAGTTGCCGCTCCAATTCCGGTACGAGCCGTGTCGGTAGAATCCAAAGCTTCCGGTATGAAAGTCGACGAACAGCTGATTTCATTTGTTAGTAAAAACGTCCTTGCGGATGTCATGCCGAGAAGCAGCTGGAGAGCCTCGAAGGAGTTCAGGCTTCATTTAATTCAAGAAATGGCTCGTCGAGCGCTTATCGCGGCAATCGAGAAAGCAGGAGGCAAACTCAATGGCAACTAAAACTGTCACGTGCACGGTCAATGGAAAAGAACGATCCTATGAAATAGACGTCCGCTCTTCGCTCTCCGACATGCTACGGGGAAATGCAGGTCTTCAGAGTATCAAACACGGCTGCGATGTAGGCGAATGCGGCGCATGTACGGTCCTCATCAACGGCCAGCCGTTTAATTCCTGCATCTACCTTGCCGTCTGGGCTCAAGGTAAAGAAATTTTAACTCTT
The DNA here is from genome assembly GCA_012729295.1 of Spirochaetales bacterium. GTDB lineage: Bacteria > Spirochaetota > Spirochaetia > Sphaerochaetales > Sphaerochaetaceae > JAAYDK01. The sequence goes on from JAAYDK010000375.1 coordinate 995, forward strand.
GAAGGTTTAAGCGATCCCAAAGGTGCCATTTCAGATATCCAGCAGGCGTTTATCGACGAGGGAGCGGTACAGTGCGGCTTTTGCACGCCTGGATTCATCATGAGTTCGATTCCGATTATCGAAAGCGAGACTCCGATGGACAGAAGTGAAATCAAAAGGCAGATCTCAGGCAACCTTTGTAGGTGTACCGGTTACGAGAAGATTGTCGATGCGATAGAAAAAACTCAGAAAAAACGGATTGAGGAACGAAAGCAGCATACTGCCAACTAGAGATCCCTGAACCTACGGACGGCACGAACTCTCATATCCCAACCACGACCTAGGTGAATCGATTGTTCTGTGTAGGAACCAAAACGTTGATACCAAGCGCTCAGGGACGTCATAAAAAGACAACGTTACCGGAAAAAATCTGAATCAAAAGTCTTGTTGCGGCTATGGTGCTTTTCTTTTCATCTCGTGAACATAATAATAGTACGATGTATCAGTTATGATTTGACAATCACGGTTGGCTCGACAGTAACCTTTGTCTTCATTGAATTGGATATGAGGCAATGACGCTTAGCCCGCTCAAACAGCGTACGAGCTTTTTCTACATCTTCCTGATTGGTAACGACAACTCTGGGATATATTACTATTTCAGTAAAAAGAAATCCGTCTTCGGTTTTCTCAAGCCTCCCTTCAGCCTTTGACGTGTAGTTTAAAAAAGAGAGTGCCGCTTTCTCCGCAACAGCCAGAAATGTCGTCATGAGACATACTTCGGCTGCTCCCACGTACAGGTGTTCTGGAGACCAGATATTCGGATGTCCTTTGGGAAATTCAACCGGTGTCGCCACTTCAATCGTAGGCATTCCGTTTGTCGAGAGCTTTCCCTTTCGGTCGACGCTCCACTGTACGTTCGTAACATAGATATGTGACTCAGCCATGATTTCCTCCC
>JAAYDK010000376.1 GCA_012729295.1 Spirochaetales bacterium
GGCCAGACACGTTCAAGGAACTCTTGTCGGTTTCGGCGAACGATGCGACAATGCCAATCTTGCGGCAATGATTCCGTCATTACAGCTGAAGATGGGTTATAAAGTATTGTGTGAGGATTCTCTGGCTAAGCTGACGCTGATTGCCCGTTCTGTTGCAGAGATTGCAAACGTTGGAATTCCCGATGGCATGCCGTATGTAGGCCTCCGTGCGTTTACGCACAAGGGTGGGATGCATATCGACGGAATTTCCAAAAATCCCGAATCGTTCGAACACATCAATCCCGAACTGGTGGGAAACGAGCGCAGGCTGCTGATGAGCGAGGTCGCAGGAAGAGCGATGGTGCTTAAAAGAATCCAGCAGTACGAACCTTCGATTAAAAAGGACGACAGCCGGACCAAAGCAATAGTCGACAGCCTCAAGCGGATGGAATTGGCAGGTTATCAGTTCGAAGGCGCCGAAAGTTCGTTTGAACTGGTCATCTGCAAACACCTGGGAACCTACAGACCCTATTTCGTTCTCGACCACTACAAGACCTTTGGTGAATTCCCTCACTTGGGAGGCGGAGAAGAAAGCCACACTGCTGTAGTGAAGGTGAAGGTGGACGGTAAGTCCGCCATCGCCGTAGCTCAGGGCGACGGTCCTGTGCATGCAATGGATAAAGCTCTGAGAAAGGTTCTGGAAGCTTTTTATCCTTCGCTGAACAGCATGCATCTAAGTGATTACAAGGTGCGTGTACTTGATTCCCGCAGCGCAACGGCAGCTCGGGTCCGGGTACTGATCGAAACGACCGACGGGACCGCTACCTGGTCGACAGTCGGGGTTTCTTCAGATATTATCGAAGCCTCATGGATGGCGCTAGTCGATTCAATAGAGTATAAGTTGATGAAAGAGGGAATCGCTCCCCCCGAGATACATGAAGGAGTACAAGCATGAGCATGACGATGTCGCAGAAGATTCTTGCCAAGCACGCGAAGATGGGCGTTGTTCGTCCGGGACAGCTGGTGATGGCCGATCTTGATCTGGTGTTGGGTAACGATATCACTGCACCGGTTGCTATTAAGGAATTCGCTAGATTTAAGGTCGACAAGGTATTCGACAAGTCCAAGGTAGTTCTGGTTCCCGACCATTTTACCCCCAATAAGGATATCAAGGCCGCCGAACAGTGCAAACGTATGCGCGAATTTGCCTCTGATTATCAAATCGACAATTATTTCGAAGTAGGCCGGATGGGTATCGAGCACGCGTTGCTTCCCGAACAGGGTCTGGTCAATGCCGGCGACTTGATCATCGGTGCAGACAGCCATACCTGTACGTACGGAGCGCTCGGTGCGTTTTCTACGGGAACGGGCAGTACCGACATGGCTGCCGCGATGGCTACCGGACAGTTATGGTTCAAAGTCCCCCAGGCGCTTCGGTTTAATCTGACCGGTTCGCTCGGCACATGGGTATCTGGGAAGGATTTAATTCTGCACATCATCGGCCTCATCGGTGTGGACGGAGCGTTGTACAAGTCGATGGAATTTACCGGCGACGGAGTTGCCTCGTTGTCGATCGACGATCGTTTCACCGTCTGCAACATGGCTATCGAAGCCGGAGCGAAAAATGGAATCTTCCCGGTCGATGATGTTGCGAAAGCCTATCTTGCTTCGCATTGCAAGCGCGAACCGGTCATCTACGAACCCGATGCAGATGCAGAATATGAACAAACGTATGAAATCGATTTGGCGAGCATCCGTCCTACCGTTGCATTCCCGCATCTTCCGGAAAACGCAAAAACCATCGATGAAGTCGGAGACATCGCAATCGATCAGGTCGTCATCGGTTCCTGTACCAACGGCAGACTTTCCGATTTGCGTATCGCCGCACACATACTGAAAGGTCGAACGATAGCCAAAGGCGTACGGCTGATCGTATTCCCCGCCACCCAGCAGATTTATCTGGAAGCGATGGAGGAGGGCTTGTTGAAAATATTCGTCGAAGCCGGAGCAGTGGTATCCACTCCGACCTGTGGACCGTGTCTCGGCGGTCATATGGGCATCCTCGCCGCAAAAGAGCGGGCAGTCAGCACGACGAACCGTAATTTTGTCGGACGCATGGGGCATGTGGAGAGCGAAGTGTATCTGGCAAGTCCGGCTGTAGCCGCCGCATCGGCGCTCGCCGGGAAAATTGCCAATCCCGAGTTGTTGGAGGATAACTAGTATGAATGCACGAGGAAAAGCTTTTAGATACGGAGACAACGTCGATACGGATGTAATCATACCCGCACGATATCTCAATACGTCTGTGGCTGCCGAATTGGCCGCACACTGCATGGAAGATATCGATCCGCAGTTTATCAAGCAGGTAAAGCCGGGGGATCTTATCGTGGCAGATAAGAATTTCGGCTGCGGTTCTTCGAGAGAACATGCCCCGCTTGCGATTAAGACTGCCGGAGTAAGTTGTGTAATCGCAGCGTCGTTTGCCCGGATCTTTTATCGGAATTCGATCAATATCGGGCTGCCCATTCTCGAATGTCCTGAAGCAGCGAAGGGCATTTCTTCACAAGACATGGTAGAAGTCGATTTCTCTACTGGCGTGATTAGCAATATCACCACCGGAAAGCAATGGCAGGCCGAGCCGTTCCCTGCCTTCATTCAAAAGATGATATCGTCCAACGGATTGATCGATTACCTTCGGGCGGAGGTATTGAAATGAAGCTGAAGATTGCCCTGGTCCCGGGTGACGGTATCGGTCCCGATATCGTTGCCGAGGCTATGAAGGTGCTGGGTGCCGTATGCGATACTTACCGCCATAAAATGGATTTGTCGTTCTATCTCGCAGGCGGCGTCGCAATAGATACCATGGGTGAACCATTACCCGAATCGACCCTTATCGGATGTTCGGAATCCCAAGCTGTACTGCTCGGGGCAGTCGGAGGTCCGAAGTGGGACAATCTTTCGGGCGACAAGCGACCGGAGAAAGCTTTGCTCGGTCTTCGCGGGAATCTTGGATTATTCTGTAATTTAAGGCCCGCAATCCTCTATCCCCAGCTTCAGCAGGCGTGCCCGTTGAAAGAATCCATTGTCGAAGGCGGTCTCGATATCCTGGTGATTCGAGAATTGACCGGAGGTATCTATTTCGGAAAGCGCGGACGTAATGAAAGCGGGGATGCAGCCTATGATACGATGGCTTATTCGGTAGGCGAGATCGAGCGAATCGTCCGCAAGGCGTTCGAAGCTGCCAAAGGTCGCAATAGGCGTCTGACCAGCGTAGACAAGGCGAACATCTTAGAAACCAGCCGGTTGTGGAGATCGGTGGTCAACCGCATCGCAGCCGATTATCCCGATATCGCGGTTAGCCATATGTATGTAGACAACGCGTCCATGCAACTGGTACGCAACCCAAAGCAGTTTGACGTAATCGTAACCGAAAACATGTTCGGAGACATCCTGAGCGATGAGGCCAGCATGATTACGGGCAGCATCGGAATGCTGCCTTCGGCCAGCCTTCGCGAAGAGTCGTTTGGAATGTACGAACCCATCCATGGTTCTGCACCCGATATTGCAGGCCTCGACAAGGCCAATCCGATTGCCACCATACTTTCGGTGGCGATGATGCTTCGCTACAGCTTTGCGCTGGAAGACGAAGCGCGTACGATTGAGAAAGCGGTGAGCAAAGTCCTTGACTCCAAAGCCCGTACCGCAGACATTATGAGTGAAGGCATGCAATTGGTCGGGACTAAGGAAATGGGATCGCTCATTGCCGAACAATGTAAGAACAAATAGGAAAAGAGGGTAGAAAGATGAGTGAGCAAATGGTGTATCTTGACGGAGTGTACGTTCCTTTGGCCGAGGCCAAGATTTCAGTACTGGACCATGGAATTCTCTATGGCGACGGTGTATTCGAAGGTATTCGTGCATACCATGGCAGGGTCTTCCGTCTTGCCGACCATATCGACCGCTTCTATGCCGGGGCAAATTCGATTTTTCTCGATTTGCCGTTTGGCAAGGAAGCAATGACCGAAGTCGTACTTGAAAGCTGCCGGCGAAACAATATTCAGGACGGATACGTACGCCTGGTGTGTACGCGCGGAGCAGACGGACTGGGCTTGTATCCCAAGCCGGATGCTCACAAACCGCGGTTATTCTGCATTGCCGGTCAAGTTGCGCTGTATCCTGAAGAAGCCTATAGAAGAGGGCTTAAGGTAATAACGACTAGTTATCGACGCAATAAGGCCACGATTATCGATCCGCAGATTAAGAGTCTAAATTATCTAAACAATATTCTTGCGTCGATCGAAGCCCATCGGTACGGTGCCGACGAAGCGCTGATGCTCAACGAGGACGGCTTGGTCACCGAATGTACGGGAGACAATGTATTCTTTATTAAAAACAACGTCATCTATACTCCGCCCGTGTGGCTCGGTACGCTCGACGGAATTACCCGACAGTCGGTCATCAAGGTAGCTCGTGCAAAAGGGTATACGGTCGAAGAGATTCCGTTCACCCATCATAACCTCTTAAACGCAGACGAAGCATTCCTCACCGGAACGGCAGCGGAAATCATTGCACTTACCTATCTTGACAGCAAACCGATTGGTACCGGAGTCGCCGGTAGCGTAACGATGGAATTACTTGCAGCATTCAGGGAATACACGAAGATGCCCGAAAATGGAGCAAAGATATGAGAAGCGATGAGATGAAGAGCGGAGCAACGAGGGCTCCCCACCGTTCGCTCATGAAAGCACTAGGGCTTACCGATCGCGAGATTGCATCGCCGATGATCGGTGTCGTTAGTGCAGCGAATACCGTTATACCCGGACATGTCCATCTGAACCGGATTGTCGATGCGGTCAAAGCAGGCATTCGGAGTGCTGGCGGAACACCTATCGAGTTTTCCGTCATAGGAGTCTGCGACGGTATCGCGATGGGCCACGTAGGTATGAAGTATTCGCTTGCAAGTCGCGAATTGATTGCCGATTCGGTAGAAACGATGGCGATGGCACATCCGTTTGATGCTCTGGTAATGGTACCTAACTGCGATAAGATCGTACCGGCCATGCTTATGGCAGCCGCTCGAATCAACATTCCGACGATAGTGATCTCGGGCGGTCCGATGCTCGCGGGAAAAGTACGTGGAAAGGCGGTGAGCTTGTCTACGGTGTTCGAGGCCGTGGGAGCCCATGCCGCAGGGAAAATTACCGATGGCGATCTGCTGGATTATGAGAATCTTGCTTGTCCGACATGCGGATCCTGCTCGGGCATGTTTACTGCAAACAGCATGAACTGCCTCACCGAAGCGCTTGGCATGGGACTGCCCGGAAACGGAACGATTCCCGCTGTGTTCTCCGAACGGGACCGGCTGGCAAAAGAAGCCGGGTACGCAATCATGGAACTGGTTAAACATAATGTTCGGCCCCTCGATATCATGACCGAAGCTGCCTTTCAAAACGCGTTAACGGTAGATATGGCATTGGGCTGCAGTACGAACAGTATGCTGCATCTGCCGGCAATCGCTCACGAAGCACACGTAAAGCTCGATATTTTCTCTGCCAATGCGATAAGTGCCAAAACTCCGAATCTCTGTCATCTCGCACCTGCGGGAAACCACCATATTGAAGATTTATATGCTGCCGGCGGCGTCATGGCGGTAATGAAGGAACTGGATACATTGGGCTTGATCGATACCTCGGTTCCCACTGTATCGGGGAAAACGATTGCCCAGCAGCTCGAAACAGTCGTCAATTGTGATACGAGTGTCATCCGACCTGCTCATGAGCCATATAGTAACACAGGCGGAATTGCCGTACTACGGGGTAATCTGGCTCCACAAGGAGCGGTAGTCAAGCGATCGGCTGTTGATCCGTCAATGCTGCGTCATACCGGCCCCGCTCGGGTCTTTGATTCTGAAGAATCTGTGAGCGAAGCAATATTAAAGGGTGCCATTAAAAAAGGCGATGTCGTCGTTATTCGTTACGAAGGGCCGAAAGGCGGGCCCGGAATGCGCGAAATGCTTGGACCGACTGCGTCCATTGCGGGTATGGGATTGGACAAGGATGTCGCACTGATCACAGACGGACGTTTCAGCGGTGCTACTCGCGGTGCGTCGATCGGTCACGTTTCGCCCGAAGCTGCCGAAGGTGGTCCTATTGCACTCGTATGTGAAGGCGATTTGATCGAGATCGATATCGAGAAGGGTACGCTTTCGTTATTGGTAGATGAATCCGTTTTGGATAAGCGCCGTTTAGAATGGCGACCCGTCCAACCGAAAATTACCACAGGATACTTGGCTCGCTACGCGAAACAAGTCACTTCGGCTGCTCACGGAGCAGTGTTTATCACATGAGGGAGTTATAGATGAAGTTGAATGGTTCTGAAATTATCCTCGAATGCTTGAAAGAACAAGGCGTCGATACCGTATTCGGTTTTCCAGGAGGAGCTGTACTCAATATCTATGATGCACTCTATAAATATCGCTCTGATATCAGGCACATCCTCACTTCGCATGAACAGGGGGCTGCGCATGCAGCCGACGGGTATGCTCGTTCTACCGGGAAAGTCGGCGTGTGTATCGCAACCAGCGGTCCGGGAGCGACAAATTTGGTAACCGGGCTTGCCACCGCCTATATGGATTCGATTCCCGTTGTAGCCATCACTGGAAACGTCACCACCGCGCTCTTGGGCAAGGATAGTTTTCAAGAAGTCGACATTACCGGAGTCACGATGCCGATAACAAAACACAACTTCATCATAAAAGATGTGACGCTTGTAGCAGATACCGTCCGTGAGGCGTTTCGTATTGCCCGCAGCGGCAGACCGGGACCGGTATTGATTGACGTGCCTAAGGATATCAGTGCCACAGTATGTGAATTTACTCCGAAAACCATCGAACCGGTGAAGGCTCTCCGCCCGCATCGCGAGGCGTTGGAAAAGACGCTTAAGTTGATAAAAGAATCTGCCAGGCCAATGCTGTATGTGGGAGGAGGTGTCATCCGCTCTCACGCTCAACACGCATTGGCGACCTTTTTGGAAAACATAGATGCTCCGATGGGCGTATCTTTGATGGGAACTGGTGCGATAGCCTGCGACCACCCGCGTTTTACCGGAATGATTGGCATGCACGGGACTCGTGTTTCCAATCTCATCATCAATCGCTGCGATCTATTGTTAGTCGTTGGTGCGCGCTTCAGCGACCGGGTGGTCAGTAAAAGCAGCGCGTTTGCGAAGAAAGCGAAAATCGTTCAAATCGATGTCGATCCCGCTGAAATCAATAAGAATATGCCGACGATGCATCATGTAATCGGCGATATTCGCGAAGTGCTCGATGCGCTGAATACCATGATCGAACACCCGATCAGGCACAAAGAATGGATGGATCAAGTTGCCGTCTGGAAACACGAGCATCCGCTGAAAGTCTCTGGCGAGAATAGAAGGGCGAAAGAAATTCTCGTAGCGCTTACTCATGTCGTTCCCCGTAATGCAATCATCGCGACGGAAGTCGGACAGCATCAGATGTGGGCTGCTCAATTTTACTGCCATACGCCCGAAAGTCGTTTTTTAACCTCAGGAGGTCTCGGAACGATGGGGTATGGGACGGGTGCTTCGATCGGGGCTCAGTGCGGAATGCCCGACCGCCGTGTCATTAACGTCGCCGGGGACGGCTCGTTCAGAATGAATTGCAACGAATTGGCAACAATTGCCCGCTATAAGCTGCCAATCGTGATTTTGCTTATGAATAACAGTACGCTTGGTATGGTACGCCAGTGGCAGACATTATTTTACGACAGACGGTATTCTGAAACTTCATTGGACACGTACATCGATTGGGTCAAGCTGGCAGAAGCGTATGGAGTTCACGGCATGCGTCTCACCCTGCAAGATGATCCGGTACAGGTCATCAACGCAGCGTGTTCGTTACATGCTCCGGTAGTGGTCGATTGCGAGATCCCGTTGGACGACAAGGTCTATCCCATGGTCGCTCCGGGAGCTTCAATAGAAGAAATGATTGAGGAATCGACTGTCCAGCTGTAACAATTTTGATTAATACGAATAAAATGGATCCCGAAACACTGCTGTTTCGGGATTCGTTTGTATGCCCTGCTTTTCGACGTCTGTCCGTCATCCAGATCGGCAGAACGGTAAACGCCAATCAGGTAGACAATACTCCGCCCTGCTCAGCGTTTAACTACAGCGCCTCATGTTAACCGAGGCCGCACCCAAGTATCGAAGGATCGAAAACAGACGGCGTTAACCAGATACCGTCATTTTGCCTGTTTTACCGGATAAAGAGTTTCTGCCATGATGATAATGTCGGAAACTTTCACATTTAAAACAGAGGCGATTTTTTCCATCGTTTCGACTCTTGGTACACATCTTCCGGATTCGATGAAATAGAGCTGACTTCTCGAGATGCCGGTTTGTGCAACCAACTTGTCTTGAGAGAGTCCAGCCTTCATTCTCAAATCTCTTATTGCTTTTCCTACATCCATGTCATAACAATAAAGCTGAAATTACTTTCTGTAAATAGTAAAATGCAAAACCGGTACGATAAAATTTCGCATTTAACGAAAATGTCATTTTTTAGTGTACCAGTTTGTGCTTTTCTTTAAAAAATATTGCATAGACGCCTAACGAACCGACTAGTGCGGTGATTCCGATGATTAACCACAATTTTTCCAGTCCGTATGCATGGCTGATGCTCCCCCCGATAATCGGTGCGACGGCATGGCCAAATCCGGTGATGACCGGCAGAACAGCGTTAAAACGTGCCCGGTGGCTGATAGGAGTATTGTTCGCAATATAATAATGGGTGTTGGTTGCGTCCGTAATTTCCCCGAGCGTATACACTACGGTGAGGATGTAGAACCATACCGGAAGTCTTGCCAGCCCCATGCACGCAAACCCGACAGCGTACAATAATCCCGCTGCGGCGATATTTTTTAATGGATTCCTGCGCCGTAGCAAAAAGACAATCGGAGCATTGCACAATACTACCACGATTGCATTGACAGACATCATCGATCCATACAGGACGGCTCCCTGCTGCCCGTACAAACGAGTGACGTACAACGGTAGTGCGAACAGCGCCTGACTGTAGGTAAAGCTGAAACATGTTACACATAATGCCAGAACAAGAAGTTTTGGCCGGGACA
>JAAYDK010000377.1 GCA_012729295.1 Spirochaetales bacterium
CAGATGTTCTTCGAATGCATGTCAACAGACAGTTATTCAGTCGGGGTTTGCGCAGCGTGCGGAGCACCATTTCCGAAAAAGCGTAAGAACAACACCCTATGCGAAGCATGCCAAAAGACAAAGTATCAACGTACTCGGGAAAAGCAGCGTATGCTAAAAAGCAATGAACAATAAGAAAAGCACCGATTTCCAAGGCTGGAATGCCAAGGGAGTCGGTGTTTCTGCATTAATGTGATTAATCTCCGAAAAGAATGAACGCGGCGTATTCTTTTCTGTGCTCAGGGAACCATGTTGCAAAATCGTAATATACAAAGTCGTCAGCAAGCTGTTCAACTGCCGTAGTATCAAACATATTCGTAAGGCCGGTGTTCCGGATATCAAGAATCTGAGAACGTACCAGCGGAGTCATTGTCCTTTCCATCAGTCTATCCTCCTGCAGCGGTCCTCGCAGTAGGCTACGGAAAGGCTGCAGCCGTTGTCCCAGCGGACCATAATGGAGCCGATGTCATCGACTCCGGTGACGGTACCCTTTGTAAACATGGGAGGCGCCTGCGGGTCGTCCATCTGCAGCAGCTCCACCCGGCAGCCTACCGGGAACTGGTCCCGGAGGCGCTCAACGATTTCTCTGGAAGGGAATCTCATACGTCCACCTCCTCGCCGTTAAGAATCGCTTTGATTTCATCCTGGCCCTCGGGGTCCTGCAGGCGACGCATGGCCTCGTCAACGTCGACCTGGACCGTATTCTCCGGAGTGGGAACCGGGTCCATGCCGGGCTCGCATTCCTTCTTGCGGCCGCTCTTGAAGGCGCTGGAACCGGAAAGGTTTCTGAGCAGGATTTTGCGGTCCCCTTTGTACTCGCCACCTATGAAGCCGAGTCGGAGGAGGAAGCATCTGAATGCGTACTTCTCGTTGTCGGCTTCCTTTTCCTTTGTGGTGACGCGCTTGGCGTTCTTGGCCATCTCTACCAGCTTCTCGATAAGGTTCATGTAAGCCTGGCTCTCTTCAGCGCTGCTGCCGAGCTTGAACCAGGGGAAGTGAATCTCGCCCTTCAGCTTGAGGATGGGAAGCTCGTCGGCGTCCAGGGCTTTCTTCAGAAGGTTGCCCTTAGCCTCAACCAGGGCCTGCAGGTTCTGCATCGCTTTGGCGCTCAGTGCGTCCTCCGGGATCGAAACGTCCATGTGGGCGTCCTCGTCGCTCTCGTCGGTGTCAGCGAGGACTGTGACCTCGAAGCCGGCCTCTGCAAGCTGCTCGACCAGGTGCTCGATCTCGCTGTCGGTGGCGGTCTCGGGCCAGGTCAGGCCGCCGGTCTTATCGACGGTGATGGGGCCGATCTCGTAGGCCATGCTGGGCATTCCCAGGTACTTGGCCTTGATGCCGGTCTTGTTTGCGATGGCTCCTACAAGGGCCTTGCGGTCGGAGCCGGTTACGTTGTAGCTGATTGTCATGGTGAAAATCCTCCTTCAATTTGGTACGTACATATATCACTCTGAAGGGAGGATATAGCAAGTGTTATTATTAGATAATCCATATTTGCATTTCAAACGGAACGCTTTTTATTGACAACTTATACTATCATCTGATAAAATATAGTATGTAGGATAAGATTCAGGAGGTCAGAACATGAACAGAAAGCCTTACTCCTCTGCTATAAAGAAAACGCCATTCAAATATCCCATTGCAAAGAAGATGGCCAAGCTGATGTTGGACGGTCTTGACCGCAATGAGGTGTTTGAAGAGTGCTTTACCAATAACTATATAGAAATTGAGTCCGAAGACCGGAGACGTGAAATCACAAATGTGATTTACGGAAGGCTCTCGGCCCTGGATGACTATCTTCTTTCACAGATTGTGAATGGCGATGTTGCAACCTCAAAATTCATTCTGGCATATGCAATTGCAAAAACAGATACCCTATTCTTTGACTTTATGTTCGAGGTATACCGTGAGGCCTTGCTTGGTGATCGACACTATCTCTCCATTGACGATTTTGATCAGTTCTTTGCAATAAAAAAGCAAAACGATCTCATTGTCGCAAAATGGGGAGATTTTACAATAAAGTGTCTTACCAAGGGCTATCGAAATATACTGGTTGATTCCGGGCTCGGCGTCCGGGAACGCAAAACCATTAAAGTTGAACCCATGCTGATTCATCCGGCCGTAGAGGAATACCTTGTCACCATTGGTGATAAAGAATTCCTGCAGGCCATGCTTGGGAGGTAATTGCTGTGGCAGATAGATCTTTAAATGACCGCTTTCTTGATTTAGAAGACCGTATGATTAGCGTAGCTTCTCTCACGAGATATGGGACAGCAAATGACCTGAAATTCTATATATTCGATTATGCGCCGAAAGATGAGCTTCTGATCCGGAAAGAAGTAATAAAATTGAAATCCCGTAATCCCGATATCGTGGAGTTCGATCTTTATGAGATGATGCTTGAAATTATTGAGGAAGAAGGTTATCTGGAGGACATCCAGCGGATGGAGAAAGATTATGAAAAAGACCTGCTTCTCCGGGAGGTGTTCCAACCACTCTTGTCCGTGGAGGAAGATGACAACGCCTTCCTTGAAAAATTCAAAACAAGAGTCCCTGATGATGAAAGATCTATTGTTCTTATAACCGGTGTTGGAAAGGCATTCCCGATAATTCGCAGCCATACCATCTTAAATAACCTACAGAGCATTTTCCGAAACAACCCTGTAGTGATGATGTACCCCGGTAGATACGAAATCAAAAACGCCATGACGCTTCGGCTTTTCGAGCGGCTCGATGATGACAATTATTACAGAGCGTTTCCTCTCGTAGAAAGGAGAACCGGCAATGATTATTAAAGACCTATTCAAAAAAGATATCGCCAGACCTATCCAAGGTGTCGTTACCATTGGCAACGAGGATGAAGAGCAGAAATGGCAGGAGCTTGAAGAGTACGTCTGTACAGATGAAATAACAAAATCGTTCCGAACCTTTTTTCGTCGCTACAGAGAATCCATTACGACTCCGACAGAAAAAATGGGTGTGTGGATTACCGGTTTCTTTGGCTCAGGTAAATCTCACTTTGTGAAGATTCTCGGTTATATTCTCGAGAATGAGGTAGTTGCCGGCATCCGTGCCGCAGAATATTTCGACGATAAAATTAAGGACGAGCTGGTTCTTGCGGATATACGCCAGAGTGCAAAAGCCAACAACAAAGTCGTTCTCTTTAATATCGACAGTAAGGCAAAGTCAGACTCTAAGTCGAAGACGCAGGCTATCATGGATATCATGCTCCGCGCCTTCAATGAGTCTGTAGGTTATTGCGGTTCCAGTCCCTGGGTAGCGGATTTAGAACGGGTCCTTGATGAGGAAGGCAAGCTGGAAGATTTCGTGGCGAAATTTGAAGAAATCTCAAAGCGTAGTTGGGTGCAGACTCGTGCCAAGGCTCTGCTGAATCGGGACGCAATTATCAAGGCCCTTGTTGCTGTACGCGGTATGACCGAGGAAAGTGCAAAGGCGTTTGTTGAGGATCAGACCCGAAACTTTACCAATACCACCGAGGACTTTGCGAAAATCGTCAGCAAATACTGCCAGGCAAACAAAGCCCGTGTTGTTTTCCTCATGGACGAAGTCGGTCAGTTTATCGGTGACAATACCCAGCTTATGTTGAACCTGCAGACCTGTGTAGAAGATCTCGGTAAATACTGCCGTGGACAGTCGTGGGTTGTGGTTACCTCACAGCAGGAACTGAAAGCCATGATTGACAGCACCAAAGATAAGCAGCAGGATTTCTCCAAGATTCAAGGCCGTTTCAACACCCGTCTGCTTCTCTCCGGTGCAAATGCAGATGAGGTTATTAAAAAGCGTATTCTGGAAAAGAAGGATACAGCCGTCACGCCGCTGCGTGCCCTGTATGATGCAAACAGCAGTAAACTCTCCAATCTGATTCTGTTCCAGGCAAAACCGACATGGTCCGGGTACAAAGACGCGGATGAATTCAAGGATGTCTATCCGTTCGTTTCCTATCAGTTCGAACTGCTACAGAAGGTGTTCGAATCAATCCGTGAGCATGGAATGAGCGAAGGCAAGCACCTCTCACAGAATGAGCGGTCTTTGCTGGATGCATTCCAAACCTCTGCAAAGCAGATAGCTGAAATGGATTCAGGGATTTTGGTTCCATTCGATGATTTCTATCAGACTATTGAGCAGTTCATCGATTATGACATTAAAACCGTTTTTTCTAATGCTGAACGAAAGCCCAGCCTTGATAGATTTGATATTCGCGTGTTGCGTATTCTGTTTATGATTAAGTATGTAAAGGACATGCCTGCTACCATTGACCGCCTGGCGACACTCATGGTTGGAAGCATCAACGAGGATAAGGCTGCGTTGAAGTCCCGCATTTTTGATGCTCTGAAGAGACTGGAAGATGAAACGCTTATTCAGAAGAATGGTGAAGAGTATGATTTTCTTACCAATGCCGA
>JAAYDK010000378.1 GCA_012729295.1 Spirochaetales bacterium
ACAACAGCATCTCTTTGCATGAAGATACATCCAACATCATTGCCATGTGTTCCCTCTATTATCGGAAAAAATCAAAAGCAAGAGAATTTGCATTGGTGAAAAAGTAGGATTTCAACTCGTCGTCTAGCTGCATGAGGGAAATAGAAAATCCTTTCATATCCATCGTCGTCGATACTTTTCCGATATGCGTATACACGACCTTGATATCACGCTGCTTCAGTATTTCGGATACGCTCTTTAATGCGATCAAAAGTTCCATACAGGTACAGGAACCAAGATCGTTGAGCAGGAGGGCTACCTCATCACCTGCTGTATATGGCAGGTCGTCAAGAATTCTTTGAAGCATAATGCCGACAAGTTCATGAGCAGGCATGATGCGAGCAACTTCTACCCCGGGTTCTCCATGGATGCCCATGCCGATTTCTATTTCATCCTGGGCAAGCGTAAAAGTAGGTTTACCCGTATTGAGCATAGTTCCAGGCTCGAAGGCTGTTCCCATAGACCTAGTCCTTGATACGGCTTTACTTACGATTCTATAAGCTTCATCAAGGTTCGTAACTGCGGCACAGACTGCTCCAGCTATCTTGACTACAAAAAATAATCCCGATATCCCGCGTCTGCTTTCTGGGTCGCCGGTAGCCGTATCGTCGTTGATACGCACCGTTTTTACCTCGATTCCCTCATCAGCAAGCATCTCTGAAGCAATATCGAAATTCATGTTGTCTCCCGCGTAGTTTCCGTACACAAACAGTATCCCGTTCCCGCGGTGGCAAGCTTTGGCAGCCTGATAGATGATATCTGGATTTGGAGAGGCAAATATATGCCCGATAGCGGCAGCATCTGCCATATTCTCACCGATTAATCCATGATAAATCGGCTCATGACCGCTTCCCCCACCCACCAAAAGTGCGATTTTTCCGTCCTTGATGTTTTTCTTTACGATTGCGTTGACATGACCGACTTTTTCAACAGAACCGCCGTAAGCTGCGACAAGGCCATCGATCATATCTTCGATAAGATGCGATCGATCATTAATCAGATGTTTCATGAGCCATCGTTCTCCTCTTTGGGTAATAAGGTGCAGCACAAACCATCGAAAAGGTATAAAAGATTATTCAGAATCAAATTGGCATATGCTTTACATATGTTATAGTCAACAGTGACAGAATGCAAGTTAAAATAGGATTTTTCCTATCGAGACCGGCTCAAGCAATCGTTAAATTTACCATCGACCGGTATTTTATACCAATATATCAAGACATCTCTCACACGATTTTGCCGAAACTACGACAATTTTATTACATACGCATGAGAGATGCTGCTTGGCATGCTAGTTGCATATAGGTAGCAGGATGCGCATGCATTACTATTTTTCTCATCAAGGGACTGACTATGAAAAAGCACACTATCCTGCTTGCGGCGCTCATGCTGTGTATTGCATTGGGCGCGATGGTACCGATTTTCGCCTCGCCATACCAGAGCTCCTATATCGGACTGAGCCATGGGAAGACGACGATTGAAGACGAACGAATCAGGTTCGTCGGATTACACATCGGATCGAATCTAACCGATCGTATCAGCCTGGGAGGCTTTGCGCACGCCCAGCTGTTATCGGATCTACCTGGAATGGCTACCGGTTATACAGTAACACCTGTCGACGGAGCGTTCACGTTCACAGTCGGTGGTGAGGTTGTCTTTACATTGTTCGAAGACGCATTTCTCAATCCAATGATCTTGATAGGTATGGGAAACATGACCGTCGGGTATATCGACCAATCTGAAGAGTCGAGCAAGGGTGAATTAATGATTGTTTCCAACTCGTTTACCGCATCGGTAGCCGGAGGATTCGAGATCAACA
>JAAYDK010000379.1 GCA_012729295.1 Spirochaetales bacterium
AAAAGAAAAGGCAACCAATTCCTTGTATTAGAATTGATTGCCTTACTGGGCGCGATTGGGTTTGAACCAACGACTTCTACCGTGTGAAGGTAGCACTCTCCCGCTGAGTTACGCGCCCGTAAAATCTGTAAGCAATAGTACGGGATATCATAAGGTTTGTCCATAGATTTCCCTTGTTAATTATGTCTGGAGGAGGTATCAGATTTTTCTTAGTTTTTCTATCGCTTCGGTTTCGGTTGGGACAGATAATGCTAGTGTTCCTTTATTACTCTCGTGGATACAACCGCGCAGGCTTAACTGGTGATATGGGTGAAGTCAGATTCAATGCGAACAATCTTGTTTCCGTTGCATCCGATACTAGGAATATTCATTGTTCACTTCCTTAACAAACGTCTTATTTTTTTGATGCACGATGGTCTTTTTAGTGTCTATTCTTACAGTTTCTCCATTTTTGAAAATTAAAAATCATATTATCTCCAAAAAAAATCATATTATGAAATTTTCTGGACAGCTGAATACTTCGATGATATAGTATACATAACCCAATAAATACTTTTATAGCGATTAAGGGAAAGAACACTAAAAGGAGTCCGAACATGAAAAAGTTCACAATGTTTGTAAGCATACTATTGCTGGCAACACTGCTTTTTGGTAGCGCTATGATGGAAGAACAAACGCTGAAAGCCCAATTCGCCGATCCGACCGATGCGGCGTATCTGGAATACTATTTCAACGTAACGTTGCCCGAAGGACCGGTATCCGCCGCTTCGTTGCAGAAAGCGCTCTCGCAGATTGTCGGCAATGAGGTCAAACTGTCCAAAGACACCGACGTATTCAAAGCGCTCGTAGAGGCTGCAGAACTCGGCCAGCTTGCCGAGACCTACAGCAGTGAAAAGGCCATTGCACGTCTTAAGGTCTACGGAATAACCGGAGTCCCGACTGACATTGCCCGTTATCTTGCATGTGCTCTTGATGCGTATCTCATTCCTTCGGCAGTTGCACAGGATATGATAGCTTCGGGAACGCTCGACAGCAGTGCGGCTGTAAGCATTCTGATGAATGTAGCAGAGGCTAACGGAATTGCGAGAAACTATCTCGGGAAAATCAGCGACAGCGATATCTTACAGCGCATTGCCAACGCATTCGACGGTTATACACTGTACTCTGATGGGAACCTTGATGCAATCGGCGCTATGGCAGTTCAGCAAAGAGCCTCTACCGGTTACAACCTTAAAAAGGACACCGACGATGCAAGATTCCTCCCTTCTCGCACCATCCAGTACGGACATAGCGACGAAATTCATCTCAAACAGCTCGTCGTGTTACTCAACAGTGAAGGCATCGATGCCAAGCTACAGCTCGAACCTAAGGTATCGATCTATGAATATCTGCTCGACTGGGGTCCGGTTCCCGAACCTAGTCCATACTACATGGTCCTCGAGTTCAGCAACGGGTTCTATCTTGCCTATGCAGTCGAATATGATGCGAAGTTTGAATTCGATTCACCCGAAGACCTATTGAAATTTGACGGCATCATCAACAAATATTCAAAGAAGAACGATACGAACCAGGCCAAGGGCAGCACAATCAAACTGATTAAGGGTGCATGGTGGCAACCTCTTTATAGCGCGGCATTTAATCCAGATCCTTCAGCGTACATCGAAATTGTCGACTGCGTGCTTGAAGAAGACGGATATTCGATCCATCCGTTCTCGTTGGTCGAAACGAAGGCTAACCTGATCAACACGCTCGAGAGCCTGAGCGGATTGGATGTCATTCAGCGCACGATTTTTGTCAACAACGCGTTCCATCGCTATCTCACCGGATCAGA
>JAAYDK010000044.1 GCA_012729295.1 Spirochaetales bacterium
CGACTTATGGCGAAAACATCGGCGTCATGGCAATTACAAAAGTCTACAGCGTCTGGGTTATCGGTGGAGCTGCAGTCATTGCATCAGTTCTTTCGTTCTTCCCGAAATTCGGTGCTCTCATCCAGACGATTCCTTCACCGGTTATCGGAGGGATCTCAATGCTGTTATTCGGAATTATCGCATCCAGCGGCTTACGCAATCTAGTCGATAGCGGAGTCGATTATCAAGACAAACGAAACCTAACCATATCTTCAGTAATCATGGTAATCGGTATCGGAGGCGGAATCTTACGGTTCCCGCTCGGACAAGGTCTTGAGTTCATGCTCGGCGGAGTTGCGTTAGCGACTCTAGTCGGAATTGTTTTGAATCTAGTTATTCCGAAAACGGTTCCGTAGGGAAGCGGATTGAGAAAAGGGGAGGTTGTTAATCTGCCCTTTTTTATGATTGATGGTACAATCTATCGATGGTCGAATTCACATCAATAGCTTCGGATAGTGCGCTTTGTGAACTGGTTTCCCGTTGGGAGAGCTCGGGTGTCATTTGGATTGCGATGGACTTTGAAGGGGAGTTTAACCTTCACGTCTACGGCGAACATCTTTGTCTCATTCAGATCTACGATAAACTCCGATATTATATCATTGATCCGTTTACTATTTCGCAAGCACAGTTGCGTCGTCTTTTAGAACATCCGAGAATCACAAAAATCATGTTTGACTGTGCCAGTGATGCAGCGCTTGTTCGCAAGCAATACGGTATCCAGCTTGCCAAAGTTCATGACGTACGAATCACCGCACAATTGCTTGGTTATCATGGGAATCTCGATTCCTTGCGCGAACATTGTACCGGTGAAGTCTCGCAAAAAGGGAAAAAGAGAAACCAGATGGCAAATTGGATGGCCAGGCCATTGCCTCGAACGTTGATTGAATATGCTTTGGCTGACGTCGAGTACCTGTTCATCATAAGAGAGACGCTGGATGCAGAAGCGAAAGCTCTCGGACTTTCCGAACGGGACGCAATTGCACAAAAAACGGCTGCCCTTCAAAAGCATCCCGACCGTCCCGGTTATGAAAAATTACCAGGATACCGGTACTTTTCAAAACATGAAAAGATTTTTGTCAAACACTTGTTCGAAAGTCGGGAGGTGCTTGCCAAACGCTATAATTTGCCTTCTTTTAGAATTCTTGATAAAAAGCAGATAGTCGAAATAGCGAAACAACCCGTATGTGACGAACAGCAGCTTAAGCGGTTTGTAAAACACCCGAATCGCAAGATCGAACAGGAACTGTTTCGTTTGATGTGTGATGCAATCGACAATGCAAAAGAAGAAATCCTGAAAGGCGACCTTTAACACGAAAAACACTGGAAATCGCTAAGGACGGCTGTAAGGGGTTTCCTCCAGAGGTAGCGAGGTTCTAAATTTGCCGTCCATTCTGAAGTATGCGTTCTGAACCGCAGGTGCAGTCGGAATCGTACATAATTCACCGATTCCCTTTGCTCCGTAACTTTCCGGATTTGGAACTCCACTATTAACCATCAATGCTTCGATATCGGGGGCGTCTGTTGCTTTAAAGAGCCCGAGGGTGGCATATCTGACCTTGGGGTATCCGTTTTCAATCGGAAATCGTTCGGTTAAAGCATATCCCAGACCCATGACGACACCGCCTTCGATCTGTCCTTCTACTGCCACGGGATTGACAACGGTTCCCACATCGCATGAAGCAGTTACCTTGTCCACTCTGCCTGATTCGTCCAAAGAGACTACCTGAGCAGAAAAACTATAGGCGATATGGCTTTTTGGATTTGGTTTCGACGATCCCATCGGATCGGTTACTGCAGAAAATTGACCATGATATTCGCGTCCCTCGAGTTTTTCGAGATTCATGTGTACTGATTGAAGATCTCTCAGTAATTTCGTAGCGGCTTGCCTGATAGCTTCGCCTGTTATGACAGTCTGGCGTGATGCGGTACTGGTTCCCGCATCGGGGGTTCTTCTGGTATCAGGTGATTCACATAACACTTTGGAAGGTTTGAGACCAGTGGTATGGCAAACCAATTGGATGCATACGGTTGCCAAACCCTGACCCATACAAGCTGCCGAAGTTCTGATATGAACGGTAGCGTTTTCCACTGAAAGTATGCATCTTCCGACATCTTCTACACCGACACCAAAGCCACTGTTTTTAAACCCGCAAGCGATTCCGGTTCTATCGTGAGAATCGAAGGCAGATTTTACAGCCAACAGACATCTATCAAGAGCAAAACTGTTATCTGCAATCTGGCCGTTCGGAAGAACTTGTCCGGGACGAATGGCATTGCGATATCTGATTTCCCAAGGTGAGATGCCGACTAGCTGTGCTAAGGCATTGATATTACTTTCGATGGCAAAGCAGCTTTGCGTTACTCCAAAACCTCTAAAAGCTCCTGCAGGAACGTTGTTCGTATAGACGGCTTTGCCGATGATATCGACATTCTGATAATGATAGGGTCCGGCTGCATGGGTACACGCCCGTTGCAGCACCGGCTGGCCGAGGGATGCATATGCGCCAGTGTCTGCAATAATTGTCGCCTTCATTCCCGTAAGATTTCCGTATTCGTCACAGGCTGTGATGAACTCCATTTCCATCGGATGACGTTTGGGATGGATGTTAAGACTTTCTTGACGGGAGAATTTTACTTTAACGGGAAGCTGTGTATGCCAAGCCATAAGCGCAGCATGATGTTGCACGCTCATATCCTCTTTTCCGCCAAACCCCCCTCCGACTAACATCGCGTGACAATGGATTTTTTCAGGGCTGATTTGCAGCATATTGGAAATCTCGCGTTGTTCGTCATATATCGATTGACTAGCACTGTACACGAGCAAGGTGTCGCCTTCAGGAACCGCAACGGCGCATTCGGGTTCCATGAACGCGTGTTCGGTTGCGCCTGTACGGTAAATATGTCTTACCACATACTTGGACTTTGCTATTGCCGAATCGGGATCTCCCCGCCTTAAATGTTCTACGGCAAGTACATTCCCACCTTCGTGAATGAACGGGGCATCGGATTCAAGTGCCCGCTTGGGTGTAGTGATACTTTCAAGAACAGTATACTCAACGTGTATCAGTCCGATAATTTCATCGAGCGCTTCTGGTGATTTTGCAGCAACCAATGCTAATGCATCACCGGTATAACGAGTACATGATCCGAGTGGAATCATGACATCCCAGTCTTGTTTTATATGTCCGATTTTATTATTAGGTACATCTTTTGCCGTAAGAATCTTAACCGTTGCCGGATGAGCTAATGCTGCAGAGATATCAATCGAATCGACACGGGCTCGCGGATACGCGCTCCTGAGTGCTTTTGCATAAATCATATGCGGTATTTCCAGATCATCCACATAAAGGCCTTTGCCTAATACTTTGTCATATGCGTCGACTCGAATGAAACTCTGTGAAAGTCCTGCATCTGAATCTTCAGCGGGAACAGGAATTTCCTCCCTAAAAAACCTGGCAGCCATGCTGATGGCTTTCTCAATTTTTACATATCCCGTGCAACGACAGATATTGCCTTTAATAGCTTTGCGTATTTCCTGTGACGAGGGATTGCTCTGTACATCGAGCAGCGCTTTGGCCGACATAATCATTCCCGGAGTGCAGAAACCACATTGGACGGCACCAGCTTTCGCGAAGCAATACGTATACACCTCTTGTTCTCGTAAAGACAATCCTTCTATCGTAATAATGGATTTCTGCTCCAGTCTGCTGGTTTTCTGTGTGCAGGCTTTGGTAGCCTTGCCATCGATAATGACGGTACAAGTACCGCAGGCTCCTTCACTGCAGCCGTCTTTTGTTCCCTTGAGATGTAATTCATCTCGTAAGAAACGTAATAGCGATATATTTTTTTCAGTTTGAACGTGTTCACCATTTACAAAAAACGAGTACACAGAAAGGCCTCCTCATCAGCATACGATAGAGACAAGCGGAAACTGTCTCCAGTCAATGATTAGCCGCTTAGTATTTGCATTCTTTCCGTTTTAGAGTGTTTATGGTGAATGCAAGTGACTGTGATACTATCATTACACTCATAATTTTAGCGGAGCTTATGGCTTTGTCAATTGAATTTCTATCGTGTTGTTGCAATTTGGTGCAATTCGGGCAATGATGGTATCATCAGGAAGGCCGTAATTGGTTACTTGTTTTCAGACTACGAAAAAACATATCTTAGCCTACAGGTTGTCAGCCCACCATTTGGACAGGCGTAGACCATCAGGTAAAATTGTCGATGCTGCAGCAGTCATCGGTTTCAGAAATCAACTGCCCTTGTCGGTGATGGATGCGTTTGCAGCCCGTATCGACGGAATTACCCTACAACGGGCAGAACAGTCGTTCTTAAGAGATAAAGCGCTTGTCCAGATGCCCGGAATCAGAGGTTTTATCACCGTCTATCCACGTAGCGATGCCCCGGTCTTTACCCGCGCATTATTACCGCAGAATGACATCGAACGTGATTTTCTGTTAAAAGGCGCTCATCACATACTTGCGAGACTAGACATTGAAGTTAACGACATACTTTCGATAGTGGAATCTGCGGTGGATCAATTGTTGAGAAATCGGTCGTTACCGAAAGATGCTTTTTACGAGAAACTTTCCCAGTCTGTCGAATCTTATCTCGAACCTTCGAAACGAGAAATTTGGAGATGGCCTAATGAGCATGTAGCTGGTGAAACTCTAGGTGAATCCCTGATGAGGATAACGCTGCCGATAATTGCTCTTAAAGGTATTGTTTGTCTTATCCCCGAGGTTGGCCACGGAAAGGGACGCCAGATGTGTCTGACACGCACAATGTACGGTACAAAATACCCCAAGCCTTCAGAAGCCTCCGATCGTGCGGCATCGGATGAATTGGTACGACGTTACCTGAAGTGTTTCGGCCCTGCAACCGAAGAAGGTTTTGCCCGTTGGGCAGGTATCCATCCGAATCAAGCCAAGCGCATGTGGGAGCCGCTGCTTGAGTCACTGGTGGAGGTGGTATGGGAGGATAAAAGCGCTTGGATGCATGAACAGGATGTCGAAGCCTTAAAACAGCACCACATAATTGAAGGGCTGCGTCTAATCGGGCCGAACGACCCGTGGCTTCAGCAAGAGGACCGAGCAGGTTTGGTTCAGGGCAAGCGTCTGTTTAATTATTTTTACCGGTCCAAAGAAAATCCCGGGATGATGTTATTCGACGGGCAATGTGTTGCCGGGTGGCGGCTCAGACGACAGGGTAATAAATTGTATGTAACAGTCGAGGATATAGGTCTTTCGTTAGGAAGGATAGCCGTACCGGAATTGGAAGAGGAAACATCGCGTCTTGCAATCGCATACGGTCTGCGTCCTGGAGGATTCAGCCTAGTTTCGCTTTAGATTTCCAATCAGGTTCGCATTTCTCTATTGAACGGCTTGCCTAGTGCTGCCGGGCTGATATGTTTCGATTTTCTGGCCAGCGTCAATACGAGGATAACCAGTACATAAGGAAGCATGACGAGAAATTCGTATGGGAAGTCGATTCCTTGTCCCTGAATGGCCAGCTGCAATGACTAGGCGAGGCTGAACATTTTCGCTTGACACAGCGATAGATAAGCTCCTGCTAGACCGGCTAATGCTCCACCGAGGGCCAACGCCTGAAATCTCACTCTATTTACATTGATTCCGATAGAGTCTGCAGCACGGGGGTGGCTTCCAATCGCCCTGACCTTAAGTCCCCATGGTGTTTTCAATAATAAGCGCAATCTTGACCATATCCGAGGCCTCAGCCGGCGCTTCGCTTACAGCCTGGGTTGCGACAGATCCAATGGTGATTAAAAGCATCAGCGCGAAAAGCAATACTTTTTTCATATCCCATTCTTCTTCTGATTTAGATGCCGTAAAAGGATTGTCTTCCTATGGAAGGATTCCTTTCTGTTGTTGGCCTAAATATATGTGGCTCTGTGTGAATTTGTCAAAGACTATTAAGGAGACTTGTGAAATAGCTAGTAAGCCTTTCAATGGAATCGGCAGACAAATTAAAGATAAATTTAACTATATGGAAAATTAACATTAGTAATTTACGATAAAACTAAGAAAAACCAAGGTAATCATCCAGCTTATTCTAGAATCGATCCCGGTCTTAGGAGAGCTGCCTTTCGGGCAGCACAATCGGTTGCTATTTCTGCCGCCTCTCTTAGGGGTTTTCCTTCATGCAAACCCCAAGCCAAGCCGGCGGTAAAGGCATCGCCGCAACCGACCGTATTCACAGCTTGTACGGCTCGTACGGGTATCTCGGTAAATCCACACGAGTCGTACAGCCAGGTCGGAAATCTTCCCCTCGTTAATACGACCGCCGTACCGTTGGCTTCATACAACCGCTTCATCAATTCGATCACCGAATCCTTGATACCGGTGTCGGCCTGTTGTTCGAATACCGTATGTCCCGGCATGAATGTCGAAGCAAATTCACTTAGGTTCGGTTTGATGACATCGGGGTTGTACACAAGACAAGAATTGAGATCTTCGCCTTTTACATCAAGAATTACCCGTACATGAGCAGATTTTGCTTCTTGAACCATGTCTGCATACAGGTGCCTTGAATAACCCGGCGCACGGGTTCCGCTGATGACCAGTACGCTACACTGTCTGATATGCTGTGAAAACAACTCTCTGATAGCAGCTTCCGTCGTTGGGGCAACCTGAAGCGGCTCTTCGATTAACTCGGTTGTTGTCCCTCGTTTTTCATGGATGATGGTCGTACATGTTCTAATCGGACTACCCGAGTCTGCCCAGATGGTATTTATCGATTCCGCTTGGAGCATGTCGATCAATTCTTGTCTACGATATCCCCCAAGGTGTGTAAGATGAAGCACGTCGCCGCCGAGTTGGGTTATGACTCGAGATACGTTTACTCCTTTTCCGGAAGGATCGAGTCGATAACGGTTACAGCGATTGACTTCGCCTTCAAGGAATGAAGAGAACACCATGGTATTTTGAAACGTAGGATTAAGACAGACAGCCAGTATCATGTGCTCAGGCTCCCGCTTCTTTAAACGACACGGTAATCGAATCGCGATTAAACGTTACTTTACGAAGTGATACGCCTGCTTGCGTGAGCATCCGTTTTGATGCAACTACGCTATCTGTTCCGTCATATTTATCAGAAAGGTAGACTATCTCTTTAATTCCCGACTGAATGATTGCCTTTGCACATTCGTTGCAAGGAAATAGCGCGACATAGACCGTGCAGCCCTTGAGGTCGCGGGAGATGCTGTTAAGAATCGCATTCAGTTCGGCATGGCAGACATATGGATATTTGGTGTCAAGGTAAGCCCCTTCTCGAGCCCAGGGTAGTTCGTCATCATTTACTCCGGTAGGGAACCCGTTGTAGCCGACCCCGACTATTTTTTTATCGGGATTTACAATGCAGGCACCGACTTGTGTATTGGGGTCTTTGCTTCGTTGGGAGGAAAGAATCGCAATCCCCATGAAATATTCATCCCAGCTGATGTAATCGGCTCTTTTTGGCATGGCTGACTCCTTTATTGCGGTATATCATGAGCCTGTTCGGCCATGAATTGCAATATCTCATCCATCAATTCTTTTTGCACCGAACGGTACATCAGCAATACATGCTTGTTGTGGTCCTTGTCCATTTCGACCGTACGCGATACAAACGGTTTGGCATTGACATGCTCTTCAATAATTTTCAGGTTTTTATAAGAAATGGTGCGGTCGTGCAGATCATGGATTGCCATGAGGGGACACGTTATGCTGGCGAGGTTTTTTCTGATTCCTTTTAGCGCATACAGGAAACTCAGACCTGAACGGACAAACTGACCGGTATAACCGATCCATTGCTCGTCTCCGTCGTTTTCTTCTTCTTTCCCCACATGAATGCCGGTTTTGATCGAACTATAAAATAGCGCTGCGGTTCTGGCTAGATACATTTTCCAATCTTTTATCGATCTATCGCGAATGCTATTGAGAAATACCGGAGCGGCAACAGTAACCAGTGCATGAGGTTTTTGTACGGTTCCCGAATAGTCTTCTCCGAGACGAAGCGTCATCGAAGCTCCCATCGAGGTCCCGATAACAGCAGTGAACGCATGCCTGGCTCTTACTGTTTCATAGAATTCTGCCAGATATGCATACCATTGTGAAAACGTAGTATGCTCCAGATCTTCAGGTTTTGTACCGAATCCCGGTAATAGCGGAACATACACGTCATATCCAGCCTGATAGGCACGTTCTGCTGCATACGCGTAGGTAATCGGTGTCGAAGGGAAACCGTGAACCATGATGACTGCCCGTTCGCTCGGTTTTACTTGTTCCATGACGATTGGCCGGCAACGAGGATCGAATACTGCCTCAAGCTCTGGTTCCAACGGCTGTTTGTTACGGTCTGTATATCCCCATAGCGTTACATTCCACACGATGAAGGCTCCGACCACTACTACAATGATATAAATAGCCATACGTTGATTCTAGACGAAAACACCAAGGCGGGCAAGAATGGAAAAAATTCCTTTTCCCTGCTTGAATATAAAAAAAGCTCCCCAAAAAAGGGAGCTTGGACAGAGATTGAGATGTATTACATGAAAGTAGCCAGAGCCGGTCGTAAACCGTCGATTAGCGGTTCCATAAACGGAACGACAGAAAGCAGAACACCGGCGGCAACTGCCGAACCGATTACACCTGCTACGTTCGGGCCCATGGCATGCATGAGCAAAAAGTTTTGAGGATCGTATTCCTGACCGACTTTACTCGATACTCGGGCGGCCATCGGAACAGCCGAGACTCCGGCAGAGCCGATTAGCGGATTCACCGGATGCTTCGGGTCGAGCTTGTTCATGAGCTTTGCAAGCAATACGCCCGTAGCGGTTCCGATACCGAAAGCAACCATCCCCAGCACTAAAATACCCAATGTATTTAAATTCAGGAATTTATCGGCTTCCATTTTCGAACCGACCGACAAACCGAGGAAAATCGTAACGATGTTCATCAAAGCATTCTGCATCGTATCTGATAATCTGTTTACCACTCCACATTCGCGTGCGAGGTTTCCGAACATGAGAGAGCCGACCAAGGGCGTTGCCGACGGTAGCAGGATTGCACAAAGCGTTAACACAGAAATCGGAAACAGGATTTTTTCTGTTTTGGATACCGGGCGCAGCTGCTGCATTTTGATCAGTCGCTCTTGCTTGGTCGTCAAAGCGCGCATAATCGGCGGCTGGATAATCGGTACGAGTGCCATATAAGAATAGGCTGCAACGGCTATCGAGCCAAGTAAGTCGGGCGCAAGACGCGATGTTACATAAATAGCAGTAGGTCCGTCTGCTCCTCCGATTATTCCGATAGAAGCTGCTGCATGTAAGTTGAAATTGATGTCGGGAATGAAACTGATCAGCAGCGCGCCTATCAAGGCAAAGAAAATCCCCATCTGAGCTGCTGCTCCAAGCAACAGTGTCTTGGGATTTGCAATCAGTGGACCGAAATCGGTCATGGCTCCGACACCCATGAAAATGAGGATCGGGAACAGTCCGGTTTCGATTCCCATATCATACAACAGTTTGATGAATCCTACGGTTCCACCGCTGTCGATTCCTGCAATGAAAGCCAATGGGATGTTGGACAAAATACATCCGAATCCGATAGGAATCAACAACAGCGGCTCAAATCCCTTTTTAATCGCGAGATAGAGTAGAGCGAGTCCTACGAGAATCATTACAACGTTTCCCCATCCGCCTTCAGAGATAAAGCCGAGGAGGCCGGTAGATTGCCAAAGTTGTGAAAAGGCTTCTTTAATCATGCCATCACCTCACTTAACCGATGTACGCAAGTACGTCGTCGGCCATCAGCTGATCGCCCTGTTTCACGCAAATTTTCGTAACCTTACCGGCAACAGGAGCAAAAATCTCATTTTCCATCTTCATTGCTTCCATAACTAACAGCAGTACGTTTTTATTCACCGAATCCCCTTCTTTTACATTGATGCGTAATACGAGGCCGGGCATTGGAGCTTTCACCGCAGCGGTGCCCGTTGTCTGTACGGGTGCTGAGGCGACAGACTGTGCTTGAGGCTGTACCGCAGCTGCCGCTGGAGCGGGAGCTGTCTGGACCGGCGCGGCAACAGGAGCAGGTTCACCGCCTCCGATGACCAAAAGTACATCGTCGGCACTTAACTGATCTCCCTGCTTGACTCTGATTTCAGTGATTATACCGCTTGAAGGTGCAAAGATTTCATTCTCCATCTTCATTGCTTCCATGACCATGACTGCCTGATTCTGCTTTACGGTATCACCGACTTTCACATCGATGCGCAATACTAAACCGGGCATCGGAGCCTTGACGGTTACCGGTTGTGCCGATGTTGCAGCAACAGTCGCAGCAGGAACCGGCTGTACGGCTGGCGCAGCTTCGATTCCGTCTTTAACATCGATATTATAGGCGACTCCGTTGACGATTGCCTGAGAACCGTTGAGCTGAACTGCATACGGCTGATTGTTTACCATGACAGTATAGGCATTTGAAGCCGGTGGTACAGGAGCTGCAGGCGTTTCTGCTTTCTTTTCAGCACTTTTTAAGCGCACGCCGTTAACCTTGGCTTTTCCGGTAAGGTACAGGATACCCTTTTCTTTGCAGGAAGCAGCGATAAAAATATTTTCTTCGGTTTCGGGAAGGTTTTCGGCTTTAAGCATTGCAATTGCCGCATTTCGTCCCTTTTTCTGGTCCCGGTCGTTGATGTCGACAGCTTTTTCAGTGGTCGGATCGAGTTTAATCTGCTCGGCAGATATTTTAATAACTTCAGGATCCGGTTCTACCGGTGTCTTTCCGAAATAGCCGAGAACCATCTTTCCGTATCCTTCGGCAATCTTCTTCCACGGTCCGAACATAACATTGTTGAAAGCCTGCTGGAAATAGAACTGTGAAACGGGAGTAACGCTGGTAGCATATCCGCCTTTTGCCACTACATCGCCCATTGCTTTGGTAACATCGCTGAAGCGATGCATGAGACCGTTGTCGCGAAGCATCTGCGTGTTTGCGGTAAGCGCTCCACCGGGAAGCGGGAAGAACGGGATGAGCGGATTGACTGTAGTCGCTTCGGGAGGAAGAAAGTAATCGGCCATGCACTCTTCGAATACCTGTTCGGCTTCCATGACCTTGTCGATATCGATATCGAGCGTATAGTCGGTACCGCGTAGCGCATGCCACATGGTGATGACGTCGGGTTGGCAGGTTCCGCCTGAAACGGGAACCAATGACAAATCTACTTGGTCGGCACCTGCTTCAAGAGCGCTGATGTACTGATGGATACAAACACCGGCGGTGTCGTGTGAGTGAAATACGATATTCGTATCGGGACCGAGAAGCTTTCTCGCTCGCTTTACCGTCTCATACACAATTCTCGGAGTACTGGTTCCAGAAGCATCCTTGAAGCAGACAGAGTCGTAAGGAATACCGGCGTTAAGAATATCGCGAAGGGTTTTTTCGTAGAATTCAGGGTCGTGTGCACCGGTAGCCCCTGGAGGAAGAGCCATCATGGTAACGCATACTTCGTGGCGCAGACCGGCTTCATGAATCGATCTCCCACTGTCGATTAAGTTGTCGACGTCGTTAAGAGCATCGAAGTTTCTGATGGTCGAAATGCCGTGCTTTTTAAATAATTGTGCATGCATTTTTATGATGTCGCGTGGTTGTGAATCCAGGCCTACGACGTTGATACCTCTCGAAAGCGTTTGCAAATCAGCATCGGGACCGGCAACGCGACGGAATTCATCCATCATATCGAATGCATCTTCGTTTGTGTAGAAATAGAGTGATTGGAAACGGGCTCCCCCGCCGGCTTCGAAATGGGTGATGCCGGCATCACGGGCTGCTTGGACGGCAGGCATGAAATCTTTTGTGAATACACGTGCTCCGTACACAGATTGAAAACCATCGCGGAACGCAGTGCACATGAATTTTACCTTTTTCATAGGGACTCCTTGAATCAATGTAATGGGTTTTTAGCGTTTTGAACGGGCAATAGCAGCAGCAATCGCTGCGGCGACCTCAGGTTTGGGTCCGCTCGAACCTACATCCGAAATCTGTACCGATATTTTTGGTGCAGCTAGTTCGGAGGGCGGTGAAAACTTTCTTACTACAGCAGAAAGAAGTTTGGTCGAGTAGACTAAAAGAAGGAGAAAAATAAAAACGACTCCCATTCCCAAAGCCAATAGAACCAACCCGTTTTCTACTTGCGCAAGTAGCATATCTCTGGGCAGTTGATGCATTGGTCGTGCTCCTTAGTTTTATATTGGACATCTATATCCATGAGTGCAAATTTTCTCAATCTACTATACTTGGATTACGCAATGCTTTCAATAGTAACCATATCGATTCATTCTGGGATTGCTTTCCGTTCATGATTTTGTATACGGTTGATCGTATTAATCCAACTATAATTTTATGAGGTGCCGTGTGCGAGATTACTATCTGCCACTTGCATTTTACCCCTTCTCCCACTAGAGTCTTTTTAGAGCAGGAGGATGTTGATGGCACCAATGGATTTCGAAAAACGGGTTGCACAACGGCAGGCTATCAGGTCGCATCTGGACTTGATCAGCAGGAAAATATTGGTGATGAGCGGCAAAGGCGGGGTAGGAAAGACCACTGTAACAGTCGAATTGGCACTTCAATTGACTGTCCTGGGGTACACCGTGGGGATTCTCGATACCGACCTTCACGGCCCGAATGTTGCAAAACTCTTGAAGGTCGATTTGGGAACCCGCTTTGGTACCGCTTCCGACGCGATGCTGCATCCCGTACAGGTAAAGCCAAATCTTTTCATCGCAGGAGTAGACTCGGCGATGGAAAATCCTCTAGATGCCGTCATTTGGCGCGGACCGATGAAAAGCATGGTGATTAACGATCTGCTCGCCCGTGTAGATTGGGGGACACTCGATTATCTGCTCATCGATTCTCCTCCCGGTTCTGGAGACGAACATCTTACCATCTGTAAAACCATCCCCGAGTTGACAGGTGCAATCATCGTGACTACACCGCAGGAACTAGCCTTGCTCGATTCCAGGCGGAGTGTCGAGTTCTGTCGGAAAATGGGGATTGCGATTCTCGGAATCGTAGAGAATATGAGTGGTCTCGTATGTCCCCATTGCGGCAATACAGTTGCCGTATTCGGCTCGGATGGTGCACAGTCGATGGCCAGACAAACAGGAACGCCCTTTTTGGGAAGCATCCCCATTGAAGTAATGAAATCGTCTGATACGGCTGATTCTCATGCTCTTATGCCCTCTGCAGCCCGGCAAGCATTCAGACAGCTTGCCGCCAGGCTGGCAGATGGCATGACCAGTACGATTATCAAAGGGACGGAACAAACAGATGAAAGATGAACAGCATCTACTATGGCAAACGCTGGACCGTCAGCTTGTCCTTACAACACCGATTTTCGCTATCAATACGGTACGGCGTGCATCAACCGACGGTCGCCAAGGATCTTTTATAGAGATCGATGCACCGATGTGGGCGACAATCATCCCGTGGTATCGGGATGACGAGGGTAGTGCACGTTTTCTTATGGTACGCCAATACCGTCATGGCAGTAACTCGGTGACAATCGAATTTCCCGCAGGAACTGTCGACAAAGGAGAATCTCCTAAAGAAGCAGCTGTAAGAGAGTTGCTTGAAGAAACCGGGTGCGAGCCGGAAGGGGAGGTTGTTGAATTGGGAACGATTTCGCCAAATCCTGCTTTTATGAACAATCGTGTTACAATATTTCTTGCCAAGGGCATCAGGCATGTCGCAGACCAAAGCCTCGATGCTAACGAACAATTGGATATTTTATCGATTCCGGTAACGCACGTGCTCGATTCGATGGGTACCGGTAGTTATGATAACGGCGTCATGATGATTGCCCAAGCTTATTTTCTACGATATGCAAAACATGATC
Organism: Spirochaetales bacterium; assembly: GCA_012729295.1. Taxonomy (GTDB): domain Bacteria; phylum Spirochaetota; class Spirochaetia; order Sphaerochaetales; family Sphaerochaetaceae; genus JAAYDK01. The sequence goes on from JAAYDK010000044.1 coordinate 13,942, forward strand.
CCGATTTGCTTCACGAGCGATAGTTAGTATCTTGATAGACAGGAGGAGCATCATGAAAAAAAATAGATTAGTCATTTCGATAGTGACAATCCTGATACTTGCACTGGTAGTAGGGTGTGCCACCGCAGAGAACCTTGCCGAGAAGCGAACGATTTCCGTATCGGGCAGGGGGATGGTCTCGGTTCTTCCCGATACTGCCGTATTCACCGTAACGGTAAGCGAATTAGGTCCGACCACCACAGAGGCCCGTGAGGAAACTAATAAGAAAGTCGCATCAGTCTTAGCGGCGACCGATGCGTTCGGTATCGCGAGCGACGATGTTTCGACATTGTCGATTTCATTCTACCCGGAATACGAATGGACGGATCAAGGACAAAAACTGAGAGGTCAACGCGCCATCCAGAGTATCTCGATAAAAGTCCGTAAGATAGATATTGGAATCCAAGTGCTATCGGGTTTGATCGACGAATTGGGTACGATCGATAATATTTCAGTTTCTTCTATCTCGTTTATCAAGGATGATACGACAGAAGCATATGTCGAAAGTAGGAAACTGGCAGTCGAGAAGGCGTTGCAGCGTGCAATGGATTATGCAGTGGCTTCGGGCATGACGCTAGGCAAACCATTGTCAATCACCGATTCGTACGACGCCGATGTTCGCTCTGTTTCGATGAATACCCTGATGAAATCTGCCGAGGCAATGGCGTATGACAGCAGGACACCGTCACAGATCCCGACCGGAGAGCTTGAAATCGTAAGTAGTGTCTCGATTGTGTATGAGATGTATTGATTATGAAATATGTAAAATTTGGTCCTGATTCGCTGCAAGCATCTCGTCTGGCATTAGGTACCTGGACTTTTGCCGGTGATTCGCTATGGTCTGCTTCTGATGAGAACGAATGTATCGATGTTATCCATGCTGCCTTGGACGCGGGAGTAAACCTATTCGATACAGCTCCGAATTACGGCTCGGGGCGGAGCGAGCAGATACTCGGCAAAGCCCTGAGAGGGCGTTCAGAAGCGCTGATCTCTACAAAATGTAAGATCGACGGAAAAACATCACAAGATATCGTCGGGATTGTCGAGTCAAGCTTGCTCAGGATGAAGCGAGACAGAATCGATTTGATGCAGATACACTGGCCAACCGATAATCAAAGGGAGATGGATGAGGCTTTTCATGCAATGAATCTGCTTAAAGATTCGGGGAAGGTTCGCTCTATCGGCGTGTGTAATTTCGGTGTCGGTGACTTGGCAATGTACGGTCATCAGCCCATCGTGAGCAATCAGATTCCCTACAGTCTGATGTGGCGGGTAGCGGAGCAGGGGATAGCCGATGCATCGAAAGCTCTGAATCTTTCGATAATCGCGTATTCACCGTTGCAACAAGGGCTGCTTAGCGGTGCATATGCATCTTTAGATGACTTTCCCGCAAATCGGAAGCATACTCGACATTTTTCTTCCC
>JAAYDK010000380.1 GCA_012729295.1 Spirochaetales bacterium
ATTGTTTCTAATCCACAATACGTCGGCACTATAGGATCTGCAGCTCTCATTTTTAAAGATGTCGTTCCGAGCAATGAAACTTTTTCTGATATAGGGCAAACATTTAAGCCCGATACGGAAAAGATGCTGCGTTTTGATAAAAAATATCTAGAATTTTTACGTATATACAACATGGTTGTTGCTAATGAGGAGAATATAACACTATGAAGGTGGTAGTTGCTGAAATCAGCCAAGAAACGAACTCATTTTGCCCAGTGCACACCACATTGAGTGATTACAGACGATACGGGATTTGCTTTGGGCAAGACTATAGAGAATCAGTCCGTAAAATAGAGATAGAGTCCGAAGGAATCTTTACAGCTTTAGAGCAAGAAGGTATTGATTACGTACCTGCAATCAGGATGCGTGCGCAAGCAAGCGGAAAAATTCTTCCTGAGGTTTCTCAGTATTTTATTGAGAATCTTGATAAAGTGATAGACGAAAATCCGGGTCTTGATGGAGCGGTACTTTCATTTCACGGTGCAACACAAAGTACTGAAAGTGATGATGTATGTGGCGATATCGTAAAACATATCAGAGAAAAACTCGGCCGGCATGCGGTAATCGCATCATCGTATGACCTTCATGCAAATATTACCGAAAGAATTTATGATAATACCGACATCATTTGCGGCTATCTGACGTATCCTCATGTTGATTTCTACGGAGCGGGATATCGGGCCGCGAAGCTCTGTGCAAGAATACTTACCGGTAAAGAACACATGCACATCGCATGGTGTTCGATTCCGATGATCGTACCTGCGAGCGGATATAATACTTCAAACGGGGTTTTTAGCGAATTGGTTAAAAAAGCTAAGAAAATGGTACAGGATGGACTACTTTTCGACTATTCCATCTTTCAGATGCAGCCTTGGCTTGACGTAAGCTCGGGTGGGTCGGCAATAATTACGATATCCGATTCTGCCAAACATGCGATCACTTGTGTTCAAGAGCTTTCTGATGAGTTCAAAGCTATTAGGCATGCTATGGTACCTCAACTGTACTCTGTTGAAGAAATTATTAAAGCCGGAATGAAAAACGATTCTGGGAAACCGATAATCTTGGTAGATTTTTCTGATTCGGCGAACGCGGGGGCAGCAGGCGACAATAGTGATGTTTTGGCGAAGATACTGGAATTGGGAGCAGAACATGTTGATACTGCCTTGGCAGTTACTGATGAACCTGCCGTAGAAAGGGCTTTTCATGTAGGAATAGGCAATACGGGTGATTTTGAGATTGGAGGAACTAAAGATAAAAATTGTTCAAAGCCCGTTAAGGTACGTGCACGGGTCCGATCCCTTCATGACGGAGATTTTAAATTAGACGGCCCTTCTCGAGGCATCGTAAGGCATCTGGGGACTTGTGCAGTAATTTCTGTGGGAAAGATTGATATCTTGGTAACCAGGACGATGGCAAGTACCGGCGACACACAGCTCTATAGACATTTCGGTATCGAGCCAATGTTTTACAAGCTTGTGGCGGTAAAGGCAAATATATCGTTTTATGCAAGCTACAGCAATATTAGTTCCAAGATCATGTTTACCGATACCGGCTGTGCTGCGACAGCTGATCTAAAAAAGTTGTCGTTTACACGTCTGCCCAAATCGTTTCATCCCTTTAGCGATATCGATGACTTCAATGTAGCTGCACATATTAAAGTAAAGTGAGGCAAGAATGACTATAAGAAGAACGGTATGTACAATTATCATTATAATCTGTTCGATAAGTTTTTTATTTGCAACAGGTTCGGGAAAC
>JAAYDK010000451.1 GCA_012729295.1 Spirochaetales bacterium
CCTTAACACAGCAGAAAGGAAGGCATTGTTTTTCCCAAGCCTGCCCTTGATAACCAGCGACCGGTCCCTTCAAGCGGTTCAGGGCCTTTTCATCATGCCAGATGCCTAAGCCCCCTGCCCCTGCCAAAATCCGCGATCCGGCGGGCTGGCAAAGCGGCCCTGGCCGGATCGCCAAAACCGCTTTGCTTTTGCCCTGAGGCGCTCCCATTCCGGGCGGCGCCTCAGGGATCTGTCGTTTTGAAGGTTATTCCTCGGAGCCTTCAGCCATCTGGAGCATCAGCTCGTTGATCTGGCCGTAGCTGGCTTCGCCGTCAGGGCTCACCAGCCCGTCGCTGAAGCGCTCGTTCCCTGTCCCCTGGTAGTAATTGCTGATCATGTTCAGGGCGATCACGCAGCTCTCCCCCGGGCCCTTCACCGCCTGGTCAAAGGGCAGGGAGTTGTCGTAATTGACTGCCTTGGCCGTGGCGGCATCCGGGAACATGCCCCAGGCGCGGTAGCGCATCACGGTGGCTTCAGACTTCTTTTCAACGGACACCCTCACAGCGCCGTTTGCCACCGTCACATGGGCGAATCCGATCAGCCAGCCGTCCTCGGTCACCAGGGCAAAGCGCTGGTCGCTGTCATAGCTCAGGTCCAGGTAGAGCAGCCTGAGGGATGAGCCGCCGCCGCCGGGGTACTCGCTTGCCAGCGGGCCCCAGGCGCTGGTGGGAACCTCATACCGGTAACCCCGGGGCGTGAAATTCCGGGAGCTGGCCTGTGCGCCGCAGTCTATGCAGCGGGTGATTTCCAAGCCCGGCTGGGACAGGGTGGCTTCCCGCTCAACGTCCCAGACACCATTGGATTTGTGCGGGAGTTTGGGGATGGCCTTGTTTTCCGCGCGCCCACAGTCCCTGCAGGTGCGTGTCTCCTGCCCTTCTGCTGTACAGCTCGGGTCTTTCGTTTTTGCATAGCTACTGAAGTTATGGCCATTGGCCTGATTCTTGCCCAACTTGGGAACAGGCGTTGTCTTGTAATATGAGCAGCGAGTGCAAGACTCCCTTATCTCACCATCAATGCTGCAGGTGGCGTTTTTTATCACCGTCTTAGCACCCAAGTTATGTCCCAATACGGGAATTGCTTGTTCTTCAGGAGAAATACCACAACCATTCTGGCAGTACCGCTCACTTAAGCCCTGCACTTCACATTCAGCCTCTTTGACTATTCGATTAGCCCAAGCATGACCAGTCGCCTTTATCTCCCGCTCTTTATATTCTGTATCACACGTGGTGCACCGTCGGGATTCTTTTCCGGGTTCGGTACAATCCGCTTGTTTATCAAGACGCCAGTCCGTCATATTATGGGGGAGTTTCGGCAGGGTCTCCGTCTGCTTGTGCGAAGAATCGCGCTTGCAGGTTCTGGTTCTTTCACCCTCACTTGTACATTTCGCATTTGTGGTTACCCATTCGCTCCAGTCATGGTTAAGCGCAGCGGGATACTCATATATTTGGTCGCCACAGGAACACACACCGCGTTTAATACCAGTTTCAGTGCAGGAAGGTTTCTGAATTTCCTCCCAGGTATGGGAGTGTATATGGGTTTCCGATGCAATGCCTGGTGCTGCCCCCACCAGCAAACAGCACACCAACACAAGGCCAAGGGTTCTCCGGAATCTCGCCATGGTATGTTCTCCTTTCCATTGTGACACCAATATTGACCTGATTCATATTCCAACTGATTATTCGCCATTA
>JAAYDK010000045.1 GCA_012729295.1 Spirochaetales bacterium
CGGTACGTTCTCCCATTGCCAGTCGGGAATACTGCTGACGGTTCCGGTAGCCGGTTCAACGATACCGTTGAGTGCAACTGCCAGTCCTGAAACGGTTTTCGCATCTTTAACACGAGCAAGCAGCTTTTGAGCATTCTTTATTACGGTAACTGCTATTTGTTCGCCAGTCGGTTGTAATTCGGTCGGAAATCGTTCAAAACGAAGGATATCGCCACCCATATTTACCAAAGCGACACTCGTGTTTCGAATGCCGATATCGACTGCAATAACTGATTTAGCCTCTTTTTGTAACGCAAGCTGCGTAGGTGGACGTCCTGATGAAGTTTGCCTGCGGCCAGTTTCCAGCAAGAGTCCTTCGCCTACGAGTTGATCGACAATTTCAGAGGTAGAAACCTTATTAAGGTTTAAATCTCTGGAAACATCAGCCCGCGACAAACCCTCGTTCTGGGCAACGATGTTTAAGATACGGAGACGGTTTACCAATCGAGCTGTGGACGGTTGCGAAAACTGCATGACTCAGCATACCCTAACAGGTGCGGTTTGTTAAGCATTCTCTATTCTCCAATTGCCGACACCGATAAAATTCACTATGTTATCGGGTGTAGCACACAATTCGGAGGAACTCATGGAACAGAAAAAATTCAAGACAGAGGTGTCTGAGCTTCTACACCTCATTATCCACTCGCTGTACTCGCATAAGGAGATTTTTCTTAGAGAATTAATATCCAATGCATCTGATGCGCTTGATAAGCTCAAATACCTGACGCTTACCGACGAATCATTAAAAACTCTTTCGTTTACACCACGCATCGATATTGCTTTTTCCGAAGGCGATGAAAAAACATTGGTAGTCAGCGATAACGGCGTGGGTATGGGCCACGACGATCTCGCAGACGACCTGGGAACAATCGCTCGTTCGGGAACCAAAAATTTCTTGAAGAACCTTACCGAGGAGCAGAAGAAGGACTCAAATCTCATCGGACAGTTCGGAGTCGGGTTCTATTCGAGCTTCATGGTTGCTAAAAAGGTCGAAGTAATCAGCCGTAAGGCAGGTTCTGATGAAGCGTGGATGTGGTCAAGCGACGGGAAGGGTACCTTTACGCTTACCAATGCCGAACGTGATTCTCAAGGAACCACTATCACCTTGTATCTGAACGAAGAAGGTGAGGAGTTCGCCAATCGCTGGTCGTTGGAACGTTTGATTAAACGCTACTCCGATCACATAGCGTTCCCTATTTTCCTTACCTACGACAAAGACGAGTACGACGACAAGGGTAAGAAGAAAGGATCTGAACGCAAAGTCGAACAGATTAACAGCGCTGCAGCTCTGTGGAGACGCAGCAAGAGTGATCTGAAACCAGAAGACTACAATGAGTTCTATAAAAACTCGACGTACGACAGCGAAGATCCGTTACTCTATATCCATACCCAGGCCGAAGGAGCGAACAACTATACTACGCTGTTCTTTATCCCCGCAAAGGCTCCGTTCGACTTGTATCACGCCGATTACAAGCCGGGTGTAAAGCTCTACGTAAAACGTGTCTATATCACCGACGATGAAAAAGAACTGTTGCCGACATATTTGCGCTTCGTACGCGGCGTTATCGATAGTGAAGATCTGCCGCTGAACGTCAGCCGGGAAATCTTGCAGCAGAACAAGATTATGAGCAACATCCGCACGGCGTCGGTGAAAAAGATCCTTGGAGAGCTTAAAAAGATATCAGATCAAAATCCAGAGCTCTACACCAAGATTATCGAACAGTTCAACCGTCCGCTGAAAGAGGGTTTATACGGGGATTACGGTAACAGAGAAACGTTGCTAAGTCTCGTTCGTTTCAAGTCGACTACGGAAGAAGGGTTTACCAGTCTTGCAGCCTATAAGAGCAGGATGAAAGAAGACCAAAAAACCATCTACTATCTTGCCGGTGGCAATGAGGAAGCACTCAAACGTTCGCCCTTGCTCGAAGGATACAAGAAAAAAGGCTATGAAGTGCTGCTCATGACCGACGATATTGACGATATCGTGGTTCCTTCGATCGGCACTTTCGAAGAATTACCGCTTAAGGCGATCAACAAATCGGGTGCCGTGGATGAACTGGACAAGGAAGAGAGCAAGAAGAAGGCAAAGGAAGGCAAATCTGTCTTGAAGAAGATGAAAAAGGCACTCGATAAGCGAGTGAAAGACGTGGTTGCTTCTTCACGCCTTGTCGATGCTCCGGCTGTCATCGTTGTCGACGATAACGATCCTTCGGTTCAGATGCAGCAGATTCTGAAGGCAATGGGTCAGACCGACATGCCCGAGACAACGCCGATACTGGAAGTGAATCTCGAAAGTCCGATCCTGAAAAAAATTGAATTGTCGGATGATGAAAATTATATTGCAGAGCTTTCGAACGTACTTCTCGATCAAGCGCTGATCAGCGAAGGAGTCATGCCAAAGGACCCTGCTGACTTTGTAAAGCGTCTGAATTCATTACTATCGCGCTGATACCGGGTTGCCTAAAGCGACGATTCAACGCATTATAATAAGAGGAACGGTTATAAAAAGACCGTTCCTCTTACTATGACTGGGAGGGAAAACAATGGAAGCTACAACCGATCCGGCAAAAACCAGCTCGTTTGTCCAATCAATACAGAATTGGTTTGACGAAAGCTTGCTCACGACATTGCTTGAGGTGGCGGCAATCGTGCTCATCCTTATAATCGGAAAAATTCTGATTGTGATCTTGAAACGAATACTGCGTCATGCATTCTCGAAGAGCAAGAAAATTAACGAGCTCATGGCAAAATTTCTAATTAAAGTCATATCCACAGTCAGTTGGATTTTAGTCCTTTTGATCATTATCGATCGGCTCGGAGTAAATCTCGCTCCGATTATTGCAGGACTCGGAATCACGGGTTTTATTCTCGGCTTTGCATTTCAGGAGACTTTGGGAAACCTGTTATCTGGGGTGATGATTGTACTAAACTCGCCGTTTAGAATAGGGGATTATGTCGAAGTCGGTTCATTAAGCGGCACCGTCCGTGAGATGGACATGATGTGCGTAACACTGGCTACTCCTGATAATAAGCGTGTAATTCTAGCCAACAAGCTGGTCTGGGGTAATGCAATCGTCAACTACTCATTTACCGAAAACAGACGTGTCGAAATGGGAGTTTCTATTGCTTATGATGCCGATGTCGGGAAAGCAAAACAAATTATTCGTGATATTTTAGCAACTTATCCTGAAATTCTTACAGATCCCGCTCCGGTGATTGAAGTGAACAAACTGAATAATTCGTCTGTCGATTTAGTCGTACGCCCATGGACGAAACCTGCAGATTACTGGTCGGTCTATTTCAGATTCCAGCAGGAAATACTTGAGAAATTCCGTGAAGAGGGAATTTCAAAACCCTTTCCGCAAATAGACGTCCACTTCCCCGATGGTAGTAGAACGTTTCTTGCAGATAGCGAATCAAAGTAGAGATAGCGCTTATTCAGCGTTCCGGTCCATTCCGATGAGAAAAATCTCAAAAGAATCGGACCGGCTGGCTTGAGGTTTAAATGGTTTTACACGCTTAAACAACTTCTTCATCTGGGCAGCGATAACCATCTCTGCTCCGCCTTGGAATATTTTAATAACAAGATTTCCGTGCACTTTCAGTTGTTCTACTGCGAGAGCCAGCACGCATTCGGCAAGATATTCACTTCGAGACGTATCGACCGAACGGTTTCCCGTGGTTTGGGGAGCTGCGTCGCTTATGATGGTATCGAACGGTCCGTGTGAGATGAGCTTCTGTCTGATTTCAGTGCTGAATGCGTCACCCGTGTATTCAATTACGGTTTCCGGCACGGCGGGCAACGATAATGGATTGAGGTCTACTGCTACGATCGTGCCACGTCCCTTTATCAATTTTCGATGAGTATAGAGCGTCCAGCTTCCCGGTGCTGCTCCTACGTCAAGTACGGTATCGCCTGGTTTGATAATCGAAAAGCGTTGCTGTATCTCTTCTAATTTGTAAACGGAGCGAGCCGGATATCCCTCTTTTCTTGCTCTTAGCGTGTAATGATCGGCCGTGTCTCGTCGATTGTTTGCCATACATCCACTATACCATGAAATGTTGGCCTAAAAAAAGGAGGAGGCCAGCGGGAGGGTTGTTGGGGTGGGGAGAGAAGTTCCGCTGGCCACCTAAGGAAATCACACTAAAGGAGGTATGAAAAAACTGTTGCTCTGTACATCTCTACATGCAAATAGCGTGCCAAGTCTCTGTTGCCCTTGAAAGATTATCAGAATGCTTGAATATTGTCGATTTTGGCCTAATTCTCACAAGGTGCAGTGAAATTTTTGTGAATATAAAGTGTGAAATTAGGTTACAGTGTATTTTGAGTGCGCAACAAATGCACATAGATTTGTTATGTTAAAAACCGTTGACGATAACGTGCCCAACCGGTACCTTTCAAGCATGGGAAACAGTATAATTAACCGTAAATTCAGATATTCGTTCACTAATGTAACACTTCAGCTCATCGTGGCCAATGTCATCGTCTTCATGATTACTAGCGTATACCG
>JAAYDK010000397.1 GCA_012729295.1 Spirochaetales bacterium
CTCCCGGGCCCGGTCCTCCTGCCGGTCGCAGACACCGATCAGGCGCACCTTGGGATGCGACTGGTAGACTTTGGCATGGATGTGGCCGATATGGCCCATCCCAATAACACAGACTTTGAGCATGATAACCTCCATTTCGCCGCGGAAGCGGCGTCACAAATAGGGATGAAAAAGGGGTGTTCCTCATTTTCTGGTATAATGTCCTTCTGAAAGAAGATACACTACAAAGCACGGTGAGGTGAGTCGTAGATTACACTTCAAGGTTCAAAACAGTATGATAACCAGTGTAAGAGTCATCTTTCAAGCACAAATAAGTGGTTCCGTGAGACCGAACGCTAATCATTGTTTTAACGCTTCGTTAAATGTGTGATGGCTCAGTCACTGTCTTCTTTCAGCAAGCGAAAGGAGGCATTACCGTGAAAATTGTTTACCCCATCTGTTGTGGCGTCGATGTACACAAAACCTTTCTCGTTGCCACAATCATCACAACCCGTGAAATCACCCCCCACTATGCCCGAAAGCGATTTTCTACCTTCAACAATTCCATCTTGCAGTTCAAGCAGTGGCTTCTCACCAACAACTGCCTGGATGTCTGTATGGAATCGACCGGAAAGTACTGGATTCCCGTTTACAATCTCCTGGAGGATTCAATCCGTGTCACTGTCGCCAATCCCAAATGGGTTCGTGCGGTTAAAGGCAATAAGGACGATGTCAAGGATTCTAAATGGATCGGCGACCTTTTCCGGTTAGGCCTGGTACCTGGCAGTTATATCCCTCCCAGACCTATTCGCGAATTACGCGAGTATACACGCTACCGTTCTAAACTTGTCTCGTGCAGGTCCAGTGAGAAGAACCGTTTTCAAAATTCATGGACCGTCTGCAATGTAGCCCTTGATGCTGTCGTATCCGACATGTTTGGCAAGTCTGCCGCTTCCATCACGGATTACCTGCTGACGACCGATTCCTTTGACCCTCAACACTGCATATCCCTTCTGCAACGATCCTTGAAGAAAAAAGCAGATCAAGTCGTCGCATCCATTGAAGGATACCAGATGAGCAACAGTCAAAAGGAGCGAGCGCTACTGGTACGGTCTCATTTGGACTTCGTGGACCAGGCTATCGACAGCCTGGACCAGAAACTGGACGTTATGGTTGCTCCTTATGAAAGCGCTGTGCTCTTGCTTGGTACCATTCCCGGAGTTGACCGATCTTCTGCCATCACGATCATCTCCGAGATTGGTACTGACATGACCCAGTTTGGCAGTTCCAAACGTCTGTGTTGCTGGGCCGGTCTGACTCCCGGCAATAATGAGTCTGCCGGTAAGAAGAAATCTGTTCGCATTACACGTGCCGGTGTTTACCTCAAACCTGCTTTGGTCCAAGTGGCTCATGCAGCCGTGAAATCGAACAAATCTTCCTACTATAAAACCAAATACGAACGCATCTGTAAAAGAAGAGGCAAAAAACGGGCTATAATCGCGATTGCCAGGATGATCCTTACCGCCATCTACCATATGTTCACGACCGGCGAGGTCTTCAATCCGAGCGATCTTTATAAAATCGATATGCCTCAGGAGATGCTGCTCAAACAACAAGAAAAGGCGGTGAAGCAAGCTTTAAAACTCCTGACTTCCCTGGGTCTGATACAATCTGCTGACATATCTGTTCCCGTAGCGTAAGCCACTTCTTCTGTTGCTTTTCGCTCTGTTACGGTGACCTTATTTTTGTGCGCTCATTTGTCAAGGTTCTATTTGAATTTTTCACGCTA
>JAAYDK010000381.1 GCA_012729295.1 Spirochaetales bacterium
GGACGCACTTCACTTGATCCTGCGAGCCATGGAGATCGGAACTGGTGACGAGGTCATTGTGCCTGCTAATACGTATATCGCCACTTGGTTGGCTGTGACTTATGCCGGCGCAAAACCCATTCCGGTAGAACCGGATGAAAGGACATACAACATTGATCCTAACCGGATTGAAGAGGCCATTACACACCGGACGCGGGCGATTCTTCCTGTTCATCTTTATGGACAACCGGCAGATATGGATCCGATCATTTCAATCGCTAAAAAGCACAATCTGAATTTAGTCGGAGATTGCGCGCAGGCACATGGTTCCCTCTATAAAGGGAAAAAAATTGCTCAGCTCGCTGATATTACCTGTTATAGCTTTTATCCGGGGAAAAATCTTGGCGCTTATGGTGATGCCGGAGCTATTGTTACTGATAATGATGTCTGGGCCGAAAAAGCGCGGAAATTTGCCAATCATGGAAGAGCTGCAAAGTATAATCATGAATTTGAAGGCGTGAATAGCCGTATGGATGGTATACAAGGTGCTGTTCTCAGTGTTAAACTAAAATATATCGAACAGTGGACAGAAAAAAGGCGCAGGAACGCATATCTTTACAATAAATTGCTCGATGGACTTGCTGTTAAAACACCGGTCGAACTCGATGGCGTTCGTGCTGTATATCATTTGTATGTGGTTCGCATAGAAGCTGCGAAACGTGAAAAGTTTCAGGCATATCTTAAAGAAAATGGAATTGAAACAGGAATCCATTACCCGATTGCATTACCTTATCTTCAGGCGTATTCCTATCTTAATCACAGTCAAAACGATTTTCCAGAAAGCTTCAAATCGTCTCAGGAGATCGTTTCGCTGCCAATGTGCCCGCAGTTGACTGAGGAACAGATAAATTATGTGGCGGGTATCATTAAGAAATTCTAATTCGGTTTCTTTCATTCGTAACTCATAATGAGACAGCGGTACTCGTACCCGGAAAAAAGACCAGAAAAGGATCGATTAACGGTTACGAGTACGAGTTGGAGTACGATTTAGAAAAGGAACATCAACCTAAAGAGCAATAAACAATGAATACTGCAAATGCTATAGACCGGTTATCGTATGTTTTAATCACGCCGGCACATAATGAGGAAAAATTCATTGAAGGAACTATAAATTCTGTAATAAATCAGACCTTGCATCCACTGAAATGGGTTATTGTAAGCGATGGCTCCACAGATAGAACCGAAGAAATAGTTAACAAGTATGCAGCAGATCATGAATGGATAGAACTGGTTGTCCAGCCAAAGCATGCTGATCGACAGTTTGCCGCAAAAGTCAGAGCTTTCAATGCCGGTTTCGAAAGAGTGCAGGGAATGCAGTATGACCTGATCTGCAATCTGGATGCAGATCTCACATTTGATCCGGATTACATGGATTATCTTATCGGAAAAATGGAAGGTGACGATAAACTTGGAGTTGTCGGGACACCATTTATCGAGGATGATAATCAGAAAGGTTATGACTTCAGATTTGCCAATATCGAGCATGTGTCTGGCGCATGTCAACTCTTCCGTAAAGAATGCTTCGAGCAGATCGGTGGGTACATTCCTATAAAAGGTGGTGGAATAGACTGGGTTGCAGTTACTTCTGCCCGTATGCATGGATGGAAGACCCGAACCTTTACTGAACGTACACTGTTTCATCACCGGAAAATGGGAACCGGTAGAGGAAACATTCTGCA
>JAAYDK010000382.1 GCA_012729295.1 Spirochaetales bacterium
AAAAATTAGCAGACCGCTATGAATATATTCGTCATTTGGAAAAAGTAAGTTCCGGTTCGGGATTCCTGATATCATTCATGATTAAGTTCATAGGGAAAATACCTCATGAATTAACCAACGCGCTGCTGGGAGCGCTGAAAATCCCATATTTTCAGTATGTTACAGGATCTCTACTAGGATTAGCACCGATTATGGCGGTAACCACTGTTGCGGGAAATATGTCAAGCGAACCAAGTTCTTTCGGCTTTATTGCATCGGCAGCGGTCGTGGTGTTGTTGACTATCATTTCCTATTTCATGTACAAACGACAAAGATGCGCTATGTAGTGAAAACCTGAATCAGGTTACCAATTAGTGCGTAACGTGGTACACTGGCATGTGCCGATAATAAGCTCCACGCTGGGATGGTGGGGGAGGATGTATGGAGTTTTTAGAGAATACAGGAATTTTTATTTATTTTATCATTTTCTTCGGGAAAATCCTCGAAGTTACCATATCTACCATGCGAATGGTGATGATCAACCGCGGAGAACGCGCTGTTGGAGCGGTAATCGCTTTTTTCGATATACTCCTCTGGCTGTTCATAACCGGTACCGTGCTGGTAGGATTCAGCGATGATCCGTTGCGCGTTGTCGTCTTTGCCGTTGCGTTTTCGGTAGGCAACTATCTCGGGTCCTGGCTCGAGGCTAAACTAGCTTTCGGTATCGGCTCCATACAGGTAATCGTTTCCGAAGGTGAAGAAAGCAGTTGTCTTGTGAAGAATTTACGAGAACATAATTTTGCAGTTACTGTATTGAAAGGAACTGGCAAAGACGGAATACGCGATGTGTTGATACTGCATTCAAAGCGAAAACGGATTCCTGCTGCCATCGAACTCATCAAGAGCCTGTCTAAAACTGCTGTCATCGTTACTACCGATGCTAAAGTCTCAGGTGGATATCTTCCGAGAAAGTAGAGAAAATTTTCGAATTTATCTAATCTTTACCGTTTGTTCAGATACTCGTTATGTTCGAGTCGTAATCTCCAGTCAGACATAACAAAAAAGAGTCTGAAAAAAGACTCTAAAGGAGAAGATCATGAACAAGAAGATTATCGCATTTGCACTGGTTGCAGTGCTGTTGCTGGTGACAGCGTCCCTTTCGGCAGCTCCGAGAGGAAATGGATATGCTGCGGGTGCACGTCCGAATGGCTTTGCCGCACAGCAAAATGCTGCTGACTTTGCAGCCCCCGGAAGAATGGTTCAAATGCAGCAGCGTCTTCAGAACGAAGATTGCCCGCTTGGCGAAGAGTGTCCTCGCCTGACATCTGAAGATACCCAAGTTGCCGGGACCATGAACCAAATCCGACAGCGCCTTCAGAACGAAGATTGTCCGCTTGGCGAAGAGTGTCCGTATCTCGAATCGGGAGAAGCCCAATTCGCCGCCCGTAGACAGGCTATGATGCAAAATGTGCGTGCGAATGGCAGAAAAGGTTTCTCCGGCGCAGCAAATACACGTTCATTCGGTCGTGGACGGGCGAGGTAAGGTATGAAAAAAGTTGCCGTATACATGGCAGCGCTTCTGCTGGTGGTCGTCTCGACCACCACAGTCGTTTCTGCACAAGCAGCTCAAGAAATACAACTGCAGGCCGAGATTGCGCAAGCTACCGAGCAAGATGGAATCTTGTTGATGAGAGAAGAGGAGAAACTTGCCCGTGACGTCTACTTAGCTCTTTACGAAACATGGAACTTGCGGACATTTAGCAATATTGCGCGAGCCGAGCAACGCCATATCGATGCAGTCGCTGCGTTAATGAAATACAAAGGAATCGATGACCAGTTGGCCGATGCACTTCCCGGTGTATTTACGATTCCGAAAATGGCGGCTCTCTATGAAGAGTTGGTTGCCAGAGGTTCTCAATCGATAACCGAGGCGTTGAAAGTAGCGGCGTTTATCGAAGATCTCGACATCTATGATTTGGAATTGCTCATAGCGGAAGCTCAGGACGAGACCACCATATGGGTTTACGAAAATCTACTAGCAGGCTCTGAGCAGCATATGCGGGCATTTGTCGGACAATTATCGCGATTCGGCGAAACTTATGAAAGCGTCTATATCGACGCAGAACGCTTGAGTGAAATTTTAAAGACCCGATAAATCATCCTATTTTCACCGTAGCCCCGGTTTTATCCGCCGGGGCTATTATTATGTTCTCTAAATATAAAATAATAAATAGTATTTACTATTAATATATTGACAATACTGTACGACATACAGTATTGTCAATGTAGTAGGAGCACGCATGGAAACCATACAGGCAATTGTTGATAACCTATTGCTGGAACTGAGACGGGGTACGCTGGTACTCAGCGTACTCAGCCAATTGCAGACACCAAGGTACGGATATTCTCTCGTAGAACATTTAAAGGAGAAAGACGTCGAGATTGAACCGGGGACGCTCTACCCTTTGCTACGGCGCCTGGAGAAACAGGGATTGCTGCAAAGCGAATGGGAGATCTCCGGCAGCAAGCCGCGAAAATATTACGTGTTGAGCGACAGAGGTTTGCAAGTGCTTGCATTACTACGTATTCAATGGTTTGAAATGAAGGAAACAATCGATGCTCTGATGAGAGAAGGGGATACGGATTATGGACGATAAAAAGAAACAGGATGATCTGATTAGCCGTTATGTGTATGCAGTTGTGCGCCACCTGCCTGCAAATCAGCAAAAAGATGTCGAACAAGAACTGAAAACGCTGATCGAGGATATGCTTGAGACCCGGTGCGGCACACGGACGAGTGAACTCGGGGATGTAGAAGCAGTACTGATAGAATTGGGAGTCCCTTACGAACTTGCAGCCAAGTATCGTGATACGAAGCGATATTTGATTGGACCACAACGATTCGACATCTATGTCATGCTGTTGAAAATCGTGCTCGCAGTTGCAGGAGGTGCAATAGCGCTGGCTTTGATGATCTCGTATGCACTGGATCCCCCATCCGGA
>JAAYDK010000396.1 GCA_012729295.1 Spirochaetales bacterium
ATCCTGATTTTCCTTCTGTTACCGGTTCTGATTGTCTCTGTCTACAGTGTGCACACGTACAGGAACCTGATCGAAGAAGAAATGGAATATCTGAATCAGAACACCATGAATCAGGTCAGGGAAACAGTTGACGCGGTTTTCATTGAGGCTGAAAAATACCTGTTCCAGCTCAGCAATAACCAGGATATCAACCAGCTGATCAAAGCAAACGGGATTGCTTTCTCGGTGTATGAAGATATCCAGTTAAGCCGCAATGTGATCCAGGCGATTACCATCACCTCTTTTATCAGCGATTATATCCACTCGGTCATTGTCTATGCGCCCGCCAGCGGTTATGTCTTTTCTTCGACGCAGGGCGGCACGGAAATCGAGCAATATGATGACAAAGACTGGCTGAAAGGGTGGGCGGCAGCAGATCAGGGGCCGCGGAGCTTTGTCGCACGGGCGTTACCCGAAGGCGGAGAATCGATCATCTCATCGGTGATGCGGGTGCCATTCAGCCAGGATCAGCATAACGGCTATATTGTTCTGAATATCAGTATAGACAAGATTGCCCGGCAGGTTTACCAGAATCACGCGCCGATCATCGATGATATCGTCATCCGTGACAATGAGACTGTTCTCTACAGCATGAAAAACAAGGATATACAGCTTTCCGGCTGGCAGGCTCTGATCAATCAAGGCGGACAGAACAACCAGGTCGTGACAGTCGGGCGGGAAAACAAGTACCTTTATGTCACCGACTCTGCAGTGGGCGACTGGCAATATATCATGCTGTATGCGACGACACATTACCGTCAACAGGCAGAGCGCATCGCGATGTTTTTTTTAGTCCTCATGTTGATCAGCATTGTCGGGGCTTTGTTTGTCTCCATGATCATCGCCGTGAAGGTCTATACGCCGATTCAAGGCATACTCGATACAATAAAAAATCCTGCGTCTTCAGGCAAAGAACAGCAATCGATCATGAAAACACCGGAGATCGAGCAGATCATCGGCAATATTCATGCCTCCAGCACCGAGATCACGCATCTGCAGGCAAGACTTGAGCAGCGGCTGGCTTTGTTCCGACAGGCTAAATCAGCCGCTTTGCAGGCTCAGATCAATCCGCATTTTATCTGCAACATCCTGGATTCGATCAACTGGCTGGCGATCGATCTGGCCAAAGGGGAAAACAAGGTTTCAAACATGCTGGTGATGCTGTCTGATTTCCTGCGCATCAGCCTCGATACAGACAACACAATGATCCCGATCGAAGAAGAGCTGAACCATGTCCGGATCTATATGAATATGATGTCTGCCTGTAACAGCCGATCCTATGAAATCGTCTGGGACATTGATGAAAAAATCAAGTCTCTGAAGACAATCCGCCTGATCTTACAGCCAATCGTTGAAAATGCGATTGAGCATGGCCTGATCGCTTATGAAGAGACCGGCCAGATCGTGATTTCAGGGCGCCTGATCGAACAGAAGGTCATTTTATCCGTCCATGATAATGGCGTCGGCATGTCTCAGTCAGACATGGAACGCCTGAACCAGGAAATGGAGCAAGGCTACGGACTCGTCGCGGAGAGTATCGGACTGCGTAACATCAACCAGCGAATCAAGCTGCTTTACGGCGATGCATATGGTGTTTCACTGGAAGCGGCAGCCAGCTCGGGTGTTATTGTCAAGATTGCCATACCAAA
>JAAYDK010000429.1 GCA_012729295.1 Spirochaetales bacterium
ATCGGACTGTTCAACAATGTGATCAACATCGCCATCATTTCGGTCGTCAACCTTATTTCTAAGCGCGTTACCTCGGTTGGCTTGTGGTAACAGGAGGAGTGCATCAATGAAAAAACGGGTTCAGATTACGTCTTCGATACCTTTAACCGTAATTCCCGGAATATTTCTCACCACAACGGTAGTTCTACCGGATATGAGATCTTCAGGTGCTTCGCTATGTCATTCATTTTTTTGTTTGCCTCCTGAACAATGATCTTTTGATCGAACACTTTGCATTTCAGATTCCGCATCACGTGAAAGGCGCCTGATGCACATATGTCTGAGCCTTTCAGCATTTGATTGGCGCTGAGATACATGACGGCTGCCAGAAAGGATAGTAAAAGATGTCCCCTGAATGCGGCAATGCCATGTACGCGTAAGGGCAGTAATTCGGCATTATTCTTACCCATATCAAAGACCTGTTCAATGGCTTGCCTTGTGTAGTAAAGTGGCAGGATCTCCTCGTTTTCTATGAGATCTGCAGATATCAGGATAAACAGGCCCTTTGTCCGCATCGCTTCGTTCATTTCATCAATCGTAAGATCGTTATTTTCAAGTGCGGCTCGCGCGAATTTTTTGATCTCATCATGTTTACGGTCGATATCTTCGGCTAAATACGCATAACTCACTTTGCCAAACAGGTCGATGGATATCCGTTTGATATAAACCAGCCGTTCTCTGTATTTGATCAGGTTTTTGGCATCCTCTAAATCAGCTGCATACTGAGCGACAAGATCCTTATACAGTTTCCGGTTAGGGATCAGGCGCATCACAAAGGATATCTGATGGCTCTGCAGTTCTTTGATGTTCGCTTCGGAATAGTATCCGGCGTCTATAATCGCATGTTCAACATCGATGCCGTAGGCATGGAGTTCACACAACGTGGTTTTCAACGTGGTAACATCAACGATATTGCCAGCGGTATACCTGAAGTACAACGGCAAACCGCTTTTACTGTCCAGGACAAAAACAAGTCTTGCTTCATTGCTGATCTCACCATTATGATTGCTGACTGCCGTTAAAGGGAACCGGATATCATTGGGTAAGCCCGTGCTGTCAACCAGGATCCCTTTGCTGCATTTCGAGGCGATAAAGCGAAGATACTCGGCAAAGAACCGCCTGTGATAGGATTCATCCCCTAGTTCGTGCAGCAGTTCACTGATGCGTTGCGATTGCAGTGAGGCCTCAGCAAACAAAATGCGTGCATAAGCGCCTTCCCACCAGGTTTGCGCATAGCAGTTCGCGCTGTCTCGGCCAAGAAGCCGATAAAACAGGATGGCTAGAACCGTATCACTCATCGCGGGAAAGACTTTTCTGATCAGGCTTGCCAAACCGGCTTTCGTCATGAGTTCATGTAATAAAAAGCTGTCACCAAAGTCTAAAATGTATTTCTCGTTGATCTGCGATTGCTGCTCAACGATACCTTTTTCCAGCAAGAATTTGAAAACGCCCTGCTCGCGATTCCTGTAGATCCCGTTTTCCTTATCGATGACGCGTCCGAGATATTGAACATCATTGATCTTTTTTCCTCCGACACGTCTGGCCTTATAGACAGACGCATACTCGACGCCGTTTTTACGTTCATAGCGTATGAATCCTTTGGTCATCAGCAACACACCTTCTTGTGGTGATAATATTCTCACCACCATTATATGGTGTGTGTCTTTGAATGTCAATGCCTATATTCCATGTTTTCAAGGTTCTTGGGTAACTGTGTTGCCTGTTACTCTATGTGGTGAGAATATTTGCGGGAATTACGGTTTATGCCATCACAAACGACGAAGGACTGGAGAAACGTTCTCAGGTGAATTTTCGAAAGAAAAGGCAGACTGTCCTTTCTCATCAAGGGGCCGAGTCTGTATTTTCTGTTTTTCTTGCTGTGGATTTGCCTCCAGCATATTTTCAGGAGCAGGCAAGC
>JAAYDK010000421.1 GCA_012729295.1 Spirochaetales bacterium
CAGGGTTGTGGATGTGGCCGCAGATGATCCCCTCGGCTCCGACGTCCCTGACGGACCTGGCGATGCGGCTTTCGTACCGGCTGATGTACTTGACCGCCCTCTTCACCCTGTTCTTGAGAAAAGAGGAGAGGGACCAGTATTCCCGGCCGGCGAGGGAGCGGATACAATTGATTCCCGTGTTCAGCTGCTGGGCAAGGCTGTAGGCCCTGTTGCCCGCCCAGGCGAGCCACCGGCTGTAGAGCATCACCACGTCGAACTGGTGTCCGTGGACCACGAGGTATTTTTTCCCGTCCGCAGCGGTGTGCACAGCCTCCGAGCGAATCCGGACGCCGCAGACGGACTGGCCGTCGAACCGGTTCATGAATTCGTCGTGGTTGCCCGGTATATAGGTCACCGCCGTTTTTCCGGCAAGGGAGAGGATGGACCGGAGGACTGAGGTGTGGGATGCCGGCCAGGTATGCCGCGGGCCGATGTTCCACCCGTCGATGATGTCCCCCACGAGGTACAGGTTGTCGCACTCTACCGAGGAAAGAAAGCCGGAGAGGTTTCCGGCACGGCACCAGCGGTTTCCGAGATGGAGGTCGGAGAGAAAGATCGATCGGTATTTCAGCGGGTTCATCCCTTCCTTTCAGAGATGCCCCGGAGGGCATCTCTTCCCATTATACCGCAAGGGTAAAGCAGGGTCTCAGCCATCATTCCTGGTGGGCTCCGTCGTCGGTGCCCGGCCGGATGATCTGCTTCATGATGTTCTCAAGGAGCTGCTTTTTCACCTGGTCCTCCGTGCTCGGGGAGGTATCCTTCCCCTCTCCGGTGGGAATTTCCACGGTGATCTTGATCTGGGTTTCGTTTCTGCCTGAACTTCCCGGTCTTGGAATGGAGGCGGGAGAGGCCGCGGAGGTCACCTTGAGATCGGTGAGCACCGGTGAATCCCAGGTTCCCTTGAGGTTGAAGGACGTCTCGCGGAAGTCACGGACGGACATGCCGCCCAGGAGTCCTGAGAGGAACTTCTGCAGGAAAGCCGGGTCGGTGAGGGGGTTGCCGTCAACGGAGATGATGCCCTGGAGGGCACCGAGAAAGGCGTTCAGGGCTTTTACGTTTATATCCCCCACACACTTGAGATCCAGGGGAGAATCGTTCCACCCCAGGGACCCGCTGGCGGAGAAGTACCTGTAGACGTTGTCCCCCACGGGGGCGGAAACCCTGCTCCCCGGAAGAATGAAGATGTTTCTTCCGTCGAGGTTGAAGCTGGCCAGCACGGAACTGAACTTCACCACACCCGTGTCGGAAACGCTCTTCAGGGCGTCGAATCCCGACACCGTGCCGTCCTTCGCAGAGAGCTGCCCGCTGCCGAAGACCATTCCCACCATCCCCCCGGTGCCGCTTCCTCTCGCAGTGAGGTCCGCTTTTCCGGTCACCGAGCCCTTCCCTCCGAGGAGTTTCGCGGTGGCGCCGCCGAGGTCCATGCCTTTCACGGTGAGATTGCCCTCCCACCGCATGGTGGCGGGGTCGACCATGCCGGAAATGGCGGCAGGGCCTCCGTGGTACTCCGCCTTCCCGTCCCTGACGTTGATTCTGCTGTCCTTCCAGGTGAATGGGATATCCACGGCCGTCACTTCCGTGCGGTAAAACCCGAGGGAAGAAGAGCGGATCCTTCCCTCCCAGGTGTTCCCCTTCTCATTGAGGATTCCCCTGGCTGTGAAATCAGCCTCTCCGGACACCATGCCCGATGCCTGGGCGGAGAGCCCGGCGGCCGTGGCGCCAAGGTCGATCTTTTTGCTGTTTTTGAGGGTGATCTCCGTTCCCTTCTTTGTCAAGGCCATTTTTCCTTCCACGGCGAGGATGCTCTTGCCGAGGACTCCCTCGGCAGACAGGGCATAGGCTCCCTTTCCGTCTGGCTTCAGGGAAAAAACGGCCTTTTCGAGCAGGAGCCCGTGGAAGGTGACGAGAGGCGACGTTCCCGAGAAGACGGCTGCGGGTGCCCCTCCCATGGTGCCGGAGAGGGTGACTTTCCCTGAGGCCGTGCCGCCGAGGCTTACGTCGGGGAAGAAGGCCGCCGAGATTTTCCTGAGGTCCAGTTCCCCGGATGACGCTGAAAGATTGATCTTTCCCTTTTCCTTCAGCTCCAGGGTTCCCCCGGCTGTGACAGGAGAGTCAAGAATCCGGGCGGAGAAAGAGGTCAGCTTCATGGTCGGGAGGGTTCCCTCGGCCCTGGCCGACAGGGATCGGATGGAAAGCCCTCCCGCAGAGAACTCCGGTCCGTTTGCCGAGAGGGAGAGGACCGGGGACGCAGCTTTGCCCGAAAGAGAGAATTCACCGGCAAGGGCTCCGGAGGAAGAGGGCAGGGGCGTTCCCATGTCTTCCGCGGCCTCACGGAGGGAGATTCCGGAGAATGTCCCGCGGAAATTCAGGGCCGGGGAATGGGTGAGGGAAGATGCTTTCCCGGAAAGCTTCACCCTGCCGCCCCAGAGGGAGGCCGCCGCTTCAGAAAGCGAAAGCTCGCCGCCGGAAAAACGGCCTTTCAGCACCGTTCCCCGGAGGGGGAGTGTTTTTGAAAGGGGGGTATCCTTTCCCCTGACCTCGAATTCCACCGAGGGAGCCGAAAGGGGCGACCGGGCGGACCACCGGAGATCCGCCGTGCCGGAAGCGTTCAGCGGCTTCGATGAGGAGGCGAGAGACTCGATGAAGGCCCAGCGGATGTTCTTTCCCTCCCCTTCGAAGGCCATGGCGGGGGTATCCCCTGAAAGGCCTGACAGGGTCCCTTTCCCGGAGACCGTTCCTCCCCCCGGAATGGAAAGGGAGAGTGAGGAGACGTTCAGAGCGTCCGCCGTGCCGGTAAAGCTGGCTGACAGATTGCTGGCAGGGGTGCCCAGGACGGAAATCTTCGGGGCTGCAAGAGCCCCGGAAAGGCTCATCTTCCCCTCGAAGGGATATTTCAGGGAGAGTTTTCCCGTTCCCGTGCCGGCAAGCCCCAGGCCGGGAGCGAA
>JAAYDK010000383.1 GCA_012729295.1 Spirochaetales bacterium
ATTTCCCCCGTAAATATAAGGAATGGAACTTTTCGAAGCAATGGCCAGCATACGCTCTAAACACGCTTCGCTGGTGGGACTACGGTCCTTCATGTTCCAGTGGGGGAAGAAGCGACTGAGATGCCAAACCTTTACTTTGGCTTCCTGCAGCTGACCGGCCAATATGCTCATGGCATGCTCGTCATGAATGCCTTCGATAATCAGCGTCGTTACTTCAAGAACCTTACCCGAAGTGGCATTGATTTTTTCTACCGCATCGAGCACCGGCTGCAGACGTCCATGACAATAGGTTCGATAGAACAGATCGTCTCCCTTCACGTCTATATTGAATGCATCGATGTACGGCAACACTCGTTCAAGAGAAGACGGTGAAAACGAGCCGTTGGTAATCATACAGTTAACATCACCCTGGTTGTGGACAATGGTCGCACAATCGAGCATATAGTCCTGCCAGACAATCGGTTCGCTATAGGTGTAGCTTAGAATCCGGCTACCGCTCGATTGTAACTTGCGCGCGATCGAATCGGGTGTTATGTACTTCTGAGTTCCTATTTCTCTATATAGGTAACTCTCTTTTTGGCTGATGTGATGATTCTGGCAGAAGGCACAAGCCAGATTGCAGCCGAATAATGCAATCGAGAAGGTACTACTGCCGGGAAACACATGATAGAACGGTTTTTTCTCGATGGGGTCGATACCCGATGCTACCAGACTGCCGTAACCGACCGTTCTTAGCGCTCCATCTTTGTGTTCCCTTATTCCACATACACCGCGTTGCTCTGGGGCAATCGCGCACATACGCCAGCAAAAATCACAAGTAAGCGTTCCAGCCATGGCTAATCCTCTGAGAACACGAGCGCTTCAAACACTTCAAACGAACATCGTTCGTCGCGCCACCCATTCGGAGCAAGACCTGCCTTCATCGCCAGATGTGCAAGCATGAGTTCCTTGTCCCACCCCTGCTCGATAGCAACTTGGGGTAAAAAAACGGCGCGATGATAACCGAGTGTGAGAATTACTCCGTGTTTTCCGACTTCGATGTCTTGATGCGATACAATCGGGACAGGAACGGTCAGCACCGATATTTCGACTATCAGACTTTCGAGTTCCGATAATCGTACCGGAGAAAACCGAGGATCGTGGAAAGCACTTTCGCAAGCCAAACGCTGAATCAAACGGTACAATGGTCGCCTGCCGATAATATTACCGATGCAACCGCGTAGCGAAGAACCTCCCTGGGTCGCATATCCGCGTTTCTTAAGAGTTACGAACGCCCCCTCTTCCCCGATGATATCGTCAGGAGGCGATACAGCGACTCTCGCCAGTGTCGGCGATATGGTACCGGTAAGGTCTTCGATGATTGCTTCGCGTGCTATGGCTAATAATAAGTCTTTGGAGTCTTCAGTCATACGCTACCTCCATAAGAGCGTGCAATACGTGACGAAATCGGCACCCGAACTGCCAAGGACGTCCAATGATGTGTAATAGTCGGCGATATATCCCTCCGATTGGTTGGAGAAGGCTAACGAGGATACGATTTCTGCAGCCGCCAAACCGCATACCGTACTGCGTCTTTGGTAATCGGAAAGAAACAATGCTCTCACATCACCTCGTGCCAAAAAATTCGCGATAGCCAGATCATCGCGCTTAACTGATTCAGTCACGTGCGATAATGGGCTTTCTCCGTGCACAACGTAGTTGAAACGCCGCCCGTAATGAGTAAAGTCGGAACTGGCGATTACCATTACCTTTCCTTCTTCCAGCGATTCGGTACTGATGGCCTGCTCAATATCGGAAGCTAGCAATCGTGCAGCTTCGGGTGAGGTAATCTGTGAAACAAGTGCCACGGAGACTTCAAGGTGTTGTTTACGCTGGTGCTGCAGGTATGCGATAAACGGTAATATCATTTCAAGCGCATGTTCACGCTGTACTGCAACTGGATGGTCTATTCTTCTTGGATGAGACTTGTCGAACAATTCGAATCCTTTGACTTCGCCCAAAGGCGTTTCAAAGGTATCGATATCTGCGGTAGTAAATCGATCTGCATCAAGTACTGCATAATGAGACGGCCCTAAAATGACTATACGCTCAAGCTTATCGGGAATATGTGCGAATGCATGTGCGATACCTCTTGAAGAGAATGTGTGTCCTGCATGTGGCAACACTGCAAACCGGGCTTCAGAAAACGGCAGCGGATGTTGTGTCTCGACGCTGCGCGCCTTCTCGAAAGATAGTTCGATGGATGTTTCAAGCTCAGCCGGATCCGCGCTATACCAGGACCCGGCGAACCATGCTCTACGTATGGTGTGAGTTCCCTTTTTGCCGATCATAGCCTTCTCCTGAATATGTCGGTTTCAGTATAAACCGAGACGGCCTTCCAGTACAGCCTTGCGTATCATGATTGCCGTAACGGAACCCAGGCGGAGTCTTTTTTTGAACTTTCGACACAGGCCTCGATAAATCTTACTCCGCTTACGCCATCTTGTACGGTAGGGAACAACATATCTGACTCACTCAGTGATTCACCTGATTTTCTGCGTAATAATGCATTGTTAAACGCCTTGTACAAATTGGCGAATGCTTCGTAGACCCCTTCAACGTGCCCTCCCGGGATTCGAGAAAAACTTTGTGCAGTCGGAGCAAACTGGTTGCGTCCTCGGGAATATATCTGAACCGGCTCTGCAATCCTAACCAACTTGAAATGGTCAGGATCCTCCTGGAACCACTCGATAGTCCCTTTTGATCCGATCAGCCTGATTCGTAATCCGTTCGAAGAGCCCACCGAGATTTGGCTTGCCCAGTATAATCCCTTTGCCCCGCTATCGTATTCAACCATCACACTTGCATTATCATCCAGGGTATGACCGTCGACAAACGTATCAAGGCGCGCGCTGAGTCTGACGATATGCATTCCCGTCATCGATGCTACCATATGCTCGATATGAGTACCGATGTCCCCGATACAATTTGAAATGCCTGAATGAGCCGGGTCCGTTCTCCAGCGGTCTTTCAGTTGTTGTGCATTTCTGACACGTGCCACCATCCATTCCTGCAGATATTCGGCGTGAACAAAGCGGATATCGCCGATTTCCCCCG
>JAAYDK010000384.1 GCA_012729295.1 Spirochaetales bacterium
GGAGGGTTTTCGATGAAGAATTACCATGACTATATTCCGTTGATAGGAGCCAAAGTAGACCCGGTTCAATTTGGCGTGTATCCGTATTCGATTCATTCAGTTGACGGCGGGACTGTATATATGGCACGAGAAGAGGACCAGGATGTCCTCGTTGCAGTCGGCGGAGATTTCGGACTGACCGGAATCGAATACGAAACGGAAGGAAATCTCTATACTGTTGCTCCGCTTACTCATGCCAATGCCGAAATCATTCGGAAGCTCTTTCCGTTTACTGCTCCGATAAGGATTTTAAACAAAGATCGGACAGTGGGCGTCGGAGACCGACTGGGGATAGCCGGCCCCGGTCATATCAGGGTATTTCAGGAATACGATGTATACCCGGTGTTCGCCCAGCAATCCATCAGAGAGCTCAACTTGACTCAGAGAACGTATAAGGACGTACTCGATAGTACAACGTTTTCCGTATTCAGAGAAGGATATACGAAAGGATTCGGTGCCGATGGCGATCATCTGAAAAAACCAGAAGAAGTGAAGATGGCCCTTGATCTGGGATTCACGATGATTACCCTCGACTGTTCCGAGCATATGCACAACGAAGCAGAGCGTATGAAGTTGACCGATGTAAAAGCGGCCCATCCGCTAAGTCAGGAATTACGCGATCGGTATCTCGGCAAGAAGTTCGATATCGGGGAAGGGATCGTTCTCGAATTTGATGAAGAATCGCTAATCAGGATGGCTGCAGTGTATTCGGATGTGATATCATTTGCGCATTCCATTTACGATACATACTTCCGTCCCGGTGTGTATCAGGCTGATTTCGAAATTTCTATCGACGAAACGACGACACCTACCACACCGCTGCAGCATTTTTTCGTGGCCAATGAATTGTCGTTACGCACTATAACGTTTGCCACTCTTGCTCCCAGATTCTGCGGAGAATTCCAAAAGGGCGTCGATTATATCGGAGACATTGCCCAGTTCGAATCGGAACTTGCCGTTCATGCCGCAATCGCCCGTCACTTCGGGTATAAACTCAGCCTTCATTCCGGTTCAGATAAGTTTTCTGTGTTTAGTATTTTTGGAAAACTTACCAAAGGTCGGTTCCATGTGAAGACTGCCGGAACCAACTGGCTGGAGGCGATGAAAGCCGTTGCCATGACCGACCCTGTTCTGTATCGAAGCATTCACGCCTTCGCGCTCGAAAAATTCAGCGAGGTTACCAAGTATTATCACGTGAGTACCAATATTGCCAATATTCCCGATATTTCGACATTGACCGATCAGCAGTTGGTTTCGCTATTCGAACACAACGATGCACGACAACTCATCCATATTACGTATGGTCCAATATTGTCTACCAAGGATGAGAAAGGCAATTATCTGTTCAAAGACAGACTATATGCGCTCTGGCGCAAGCATGAGCAGTTGTATGCCGATTTGCTGTACAAGCATATCGGAAAACACATCACCCAATTATGTAAGCATTGCAAGCGTCCCTAGTCTAACGATGGGAGGATGCCTTCGGAAAAAAGTGGGCATCCTCCATATGTTACATATATTGTATCTTTAAATTCTTTATTATTGAGGCTGAGTACGTAATAAAAAACTGTAAATAGATAAAAATAAGCTAATTAATTGAAATAAATACAATAATTAATCTTGATATGAAATCATTGTCATATTAAAATCACCACATATAACATTTCAAGGATATGACATGGAATTAAAATACCAAACCGTCTTTCTGGATATTCAAAACAAAATTATTTCCGGGTACTGGCCGGAAGACTCTATGATTCCAACCGAACTGGAATTGTGTAGGATTCATAATGTAAGCAGAATCACTGTTAGAAGAGCACTGGACGAAATGGTCCAGTTGGGACTGATACGCAGGACTCGCGGAAAGGGATCTTTCGTAAAAGGTGCAAAGCGATTTGCGGAATATAAGAAGGGTTTGATTAGTCAGGACGGCCTTGATACCGAAGTGGCGGTAAGTAACAAGATTATCGAAATAATCGATTACGGCCCTCAGGATCAGATTTCGCGTCATCTAC
>JAAYDK010000385.1 GCA_012729295.1 Spirochaetales bacterium
CCTGGATGCAATCCAGAGCCTGTCGATTGGCCCGGGCGGTTTCGGAGGGAGCGTGACTGCACTGGCAGTCTCCTACGAGTATGCCCCTACCCATATCGCGGGCATGCCGGTTGCAGTTACCATCAGCTGCTGGGCGGACCGAAAGGGAATCGTAGTGTTTGGAGGTTCTGATGGAGCATAAGATCGAACTGCCGTTGGTTCCCACTGTAATCGAATCGTTGAGAATCTTCGATACGGTCAGACTAAGCGGTCTGATGCTGGTCGCTCGTGATCAGGCTCATAAGCGTCTTACACGTATGATTCTGGCGCGTGAAACATTACCCGTCGACATCGCCGGTCAGCTTATCTATTATATGGGACCGGCTTCAAAGCCTCCTGAAATGATCATCGGATCGTGCGGCCCGACTACCGCATCGAGGATGGATCCGTATACCCCACTGCTTATGAAGTGCGGCGTGGCGGCCACGATGGGTAAAGGACCCAGAAGCAAAGAAGTCACAGATGCGATTCGCGAACACAAAGGGCTGTATCTGGCAGCGTTCGGCGGCTGCGGAGCACTGTATGCTTCCAAGGTCGTTTCGTTCGAGACTGTTGCGTTTCATGATCTGGGTCCCGAAGCCCTATTACTACTGAAAGTGGAGGATTTCCCCGCGATTGTGGCAATCGACAGCCTTGGAAATACGATATTCAGTTAAAAATTGTCTCGAATATAAGATTTATGTGGACGATTTCCATCTTTGCCGTTACCATCGTTGTGTGGGGTTGGGGAAGGCGGACGTGTATGGTGATTCGGCTTAGATGGAATCGAGTCCTCTTTCTCGGTTTTCTTTCCTTATTGACAATTACGCTTCTTGCGTGTGAGCGACCACAGAACGTGACTACCGTTTCTGTTCAGCAACCGATCGGAATACTAGAAGTACAACAAAAGCAGTCTGTATCTTCAATCGAAGCTTCGGCTTCGAATACGGTTAGTTCTCCAGCGACTATATCGGATGGAGTGCGAACTTCTGAAAATCTTCAGACAGAGACGGAACAAGAAGATGCTCCGATTATTACTCCGGCGATGAATATCGAGTCGCTGCCGGCGCCGCAAAGTCTCGAGCAACGGTTCAGCTACAGCTACGGATATCTGGTCATGGATGCATCTATGAGGGACCTGCAGGAAATCGATCCCGATTTCTTTATCAGAGGGATGATTGATTACGCCTACGAGAAGATTCCCTTCATCGACAGAAACCAGATGAATCAGGTGTTGTTCGAGTATCAGGATAAATTAATTGCCGAAGCTTCGGCCCGTCTCAGAGAGCTTTCAGAAAGGAATCTTCAGCAGGCAGAGGAATTCTTAAAGGTCAATGCGGCACGAGCGAATGTGAAAACAACGTCTAGCGGCCTGCAGTACGAAGTGATGAAGGACAGCACTGGCATCAAACCCGAAATAAACGATACGGTAAAGGTGAATTATAAGCTCACGTATCTCGACGGAAGTATCGGGGATTCCTCTGCAAAAGGAATCCCGAGTACTTTCTCACTGCCTTCGCTTATCAACGGATTTAAAGAAGGCCTGATGCTCATGCCGGTCGGATCCCAATATCGATTCTTTGTCCATCCTCGTCTCGGATACGGCTCTGCGGGATCGGTGTCGATAGAACCGAATACGCTGCTTATCTACGATGTCGAACTCGTAGAGATTGTTCCTAAATAGCACGAAGAAAATCCGGTAGCTTGTCCATCGAATCGAGTTGGTACGTCGGTTGTACGGAGTTTGCTTTTTGCGTACCGTCGTTATACCAGAGGGTATCGATTCCAGCAGCAATGCCGCCTGCAATGTCGGAAGAAAGGCTGTCTCCGATAATCAGGTAATTCTTGCGGTCTTCAGCACTGACAAAGTCAAAAAAACTTGGATCTGGCTTCTGTACTCCAATTTCTTCACTGATGATGATGTCGTCGAACAATCCGGCAGTGCCGGTGACCGCGAGACGCCCTCTCTGTACTCTGGCGATTCCATTGGTAATCAGCGAGATGCGGTACCCATCGGTACGCAACCGCTCGAGTATCTCTACGGTCCAATCGAACATATGATTGCTCGAAGCAAGGAAATCAAGATAGCGCACACCTGCAGCTATTGGATCTTTGTCCATGCCTAGATGAGTAAAAAATCGTCGAAAGCGTTCTGTTTTTAGAGCTTCGATCGTAACACAGCCGTCTTCGAATTCCTTCCATAAAGTTTTGTTGATTATGCTGTAGACTTCCATCATCGATGCGGTATTGGGAACACCGAGTTCTTCGAACAGCTTCGTGATGGCATACACTTCTGCTGCTTTAAAGTCGTAGAGCGTTCCGTCTGCATCGAACAGTAAATGTGTGTAGCGCATAAAGCTCCTTTACATTATCGTAGAAAGAAACGATACTGCTACTATAGCGGATGCACGTGTGTTTGCATATGCATCGCCGGGAGGTTCAGGTGAAACGGTTGCAATGGATTGTACAACTGCTTTTAAGCGTTATTTTAATAGCATTCGGTTTGTTTATTTTGTTCGGTGAAAAAGAAACCTTTATAACAATTATCATGGTAATTCTCGGGACTCTGGCAATTGTTTCGGGAATTGTCTCGATTGCTACGTTAGGAACCTACAAGTTCGGCAAGTTCAATCATGGAGCCGTCGTAGTGAAATCAACGGTAGCGATCATCGTCGGAGTGTTGGCAATCATATTACCGCTGGCTACGCTATACACTACCTGGAAGATTTTTATCTATATCCTTGCAGCAGAAATGGCGCTTTCATCTATCATATCCTTCCTCACGGCAGTCGCCGCTCACTCACACGGACTCCCTGTTTCCCGGCTGATCCAGGAAGGGTTGATCAGCCTGCTGGTAGCAATCGTGCTGTTCATCTTCCCCGAAGGCGTCGGTTCACTTATTGTCGTTATCCTTGGCATAGCCGTCATGGTAGTCGGAGCGACTATCGGGGGCTTGGCAATTTATCAGAAAAAGCATTCGGATAAGGATACGATCGAAGCTGTCGATGTGGAGATAACTAAAGAATCATGATGCTAAGGCGGTACTTGACAATATGAAAGGCTCGCGATACGTTTACCGCATGAATAATTGCGCACACGCACATCATCATTCTCAGTCGTTTCGTTGAAAGGATGCGTGTGTATACAAAGAAGGCCTCTGCATCCGCGGGGGTCTTTTTTATACCCAAAAGGGGGCTTCGTCATGGATACGTTATTAAGGATTGCCATTCAAAAGAGCGGTAGACTAAGCGAACAATCGATGCAGATTATCAAAGCCTGCGGTATACGCTTCGGTTCCGATTCACGATTGCTGAAAGAGCGCGCCGAAAATTTTCCCATCGAGTTTCTCTACCTGCGCGACGACGATATCCCGCGCTACGTATTGGATTCAGTAGCCGATATCGGCATAGTCGGGCGAAACGAATTCGACGAGCAAGGCTTGGATGTTGCAGTAATCCGCGATCTGGGATTTTCCAAGTGTCGTCTCTCGATTGCCGTTCCGCTGGGCTTCCCTTACAACGGATTGGCATCTCTTGAAGGAAAGCGGATCGCTACCAGTTATCCAAACATCCTAAAGAGTAAATTATCCGATTCCGGTGTGCATGCCAAGGTTTTGGAGTTATCCGGCTCCGTAGAAATCGCTCCGTCGATCGGTGTTGCCGACCTGATTTGCGATCTTGTCAGTACGGGAGCGACCCTTGCCAGCAACGGGTTGCGCGAAGTAGAGGCAATCTATCATTCGACAGCCGTAATGGTCACCCGTCATGAGTTGGAACGCGAGAAAGTCGAGATACTTGATCGGTTGTTGATGCGCATCGACGCAGTGATGAAAGCCGACGATTACAAGTACATAATGTTCAACCTTCCAAAAGAGCATATCAATCAAGTCGCTTCAATCGTCGGCGGGATGAAAAGTCCGACTGTGACTCCGTTGCTGGACCAACAGTGGTGCGCCGTCCAGACGGTAGTCCACGAAGCACGATTCTGGGACGTTCTGGAGCAGTTGAAGGCCTTGGGAGCTCAGGGAATTCTCGTTACGGCAATCGAAAAGATGGCAGATTAGGTATTCAAGATGAAACGATTGGTCAACCCCGATGATCGTCAGGTTTCCTCATTATTTCTTCGCAGGCAAGGTACCGACCAAGAACTTGTTTCCCGTGTCAGGCGTATCATCGAACAGGTCCGTACCGGTAAGGATGCAGCTCTGCGCAACTATACTGAAGAATTCGACCATGTAGTCGTAGACACACTGCTAGTAGAATCAC
This sequence comes from Spirochaetales bacterium, assembly GCA_012729295.1. Classification (GTDB taxonomy): domain Bacteria; phylum Spirochaetota; class Spirochaetia; order Sphaerochaetales; family Sphaerochaetaceae; genus JAAYDK01. The sequence goes on from JAAYDK010000385.1 coordinate 4,284, forward strand.
AGGAGATTGCCAAAAGTGAATCTTTAATCGACTCTGATTTGAAACAGGCGATTAAACATGCCTTTACGAACATCCTCGCATTTCACCGAGCTCAGTTGTCGATTGAACCAGATCTTGAGATTGAGCGCGGTCTTGTCTGCTGGAGAAAAAAAATTCCGATACGCCGGGTAGGGTTGTATATTCCGGGCGGGAGTGCCCCGCTTTTTTCTACGGTATTGATGCTGGCCATCCCGGCGATGGTTGCAGGGTGTGAAGATATCGTTCTCTGCACGCCTCCAAATAAGGACGGGGTGATCCATCCTGCCATCCTCTACTGTGCATCGTTGGCTAATATTTCTACGATCGTAAAGGCCGGAGGGGCCCAAGCAATAGCCGCGATGGCCTACGGTACCGAATCAATTTCCCGCGTCGACAAGATTTTCGGACCGGGAAACCGTTATGTAACCGCAGCCAAACAACTAGTTCAGTCAGACAGTTGTGCAATCGACATGCCTGCCGGTCCGTCTGAGGTCATGATTTTGGCAGACTGCACCTCCAATGCAGCATTCGTTGCTGCCGATATGCTTAGTCAGAGTGAACACGGTCCCGACAGCCAGGCAGTCCTTATTGTTCGCGACAACGACATCCTGCAGGCCCAAGCATTTGTCGATCAAGTCGAGAAAGAACTCGTGAGGCAAATCAGGGTATTGAATCGAACAGCATGCTTGCAATCCTCGCTAGACAGAAGTTTTTCCATCATTGTAGGCGACACACAACGGATGGTTGAACTATCCGACGAGTATGCTCCCGAACACCTCATCATTCAGACCGAGGATGCCGATGATGTAGGCCGGTTGATACGAAATGCCGGTTCGGTATTTATCGGACCTTGGTCGCCTGAAGCAGCAGGGGATTACGCAACGGGTCCGAACCATACGCTGCCTACTTCAGGGTGGGCTGTTTCGTATTCTGGGGTTTCCATCGAAAGTTTCATGAAGCACATCACCTTTCAAAAGCTCGATCATGATGCATTGCAGGCCATTGCGCCTACGGTAACGACAATGGCCCGTGCAGAATCGCTCGATGCGCACGCCCAAGCAGTTTCTATCCGATTAGCCGAGCACACCACAGAGGGACTACTATGAGATATACTGTACAGGATTTATTGAGGACCGACATTAAAAACCTTGTTCCCTATTCGTCGGCGAGAAACGAGTATGATGGGGATGCAAAGGTCTTTCTTGATGCAAATGAGAACTGGCAAAATTTTGTCGGCAAACACAATTATCACCGCTACCCCGATCCGTTGCAGCGTTCGCTCAAGGAAAAAATCGGGAAAGTCTTCGGTTTTAGAAGCGAACAGCTGGTAATCGGCAACGGAAGCGATGAGATCATCGATCTTCTGTTTCGGATTTTCTGTACGCCCTATAAAGACAAAACGTTAATCTTAAGTCCCACCTACGGCGCATACAAAGTCTTTGCAGATATTAATGCAGTTTCAGTCTCTTCGTGTCAGCTCAAGGACGATTTTATGATCGACTTTCACAAGCTTGAGACAATCTGCCATCTTATCAATACCGGATCCCCCGAAACCGGCATGCACAAGTTATTATTCATCTGTTCTCCCAACAATCCGTCGGGAACCGTCATCCCGTTATCGGATATTGCAAAAATTGCAGGGCATTTCGAAGGTATCACTGTTGTGGACGAAGCCTATCACGATTATTCGAAAGAAGTGTCTGCGGTAACGCTCATGAACGAATTTCCCAAACTGGTGGTGCTGAGAACCATGAGCAAAGCATGGGGACTGGCAGGTGTTCGGATCGGAATGGCAGTTGCCCAGCGTGAAGTCGTCGATGCAATGAACAAGGTGAAATATCCGTATAATCTGAGCATCGTAGCACAGGAATCTGCCATGGAAGCATTAGACCATGTCGATCGAGTTCGAGCGGAAGTGGCAAAGACGCTTGCAGAGCGTGAAAAACTTGCTCAGCAGCTTACGCGATTTTCATTTGTAGAGGAAATTATTCCGAGCCAGGCAAATTTTTTATTGGTAAGAGTTCGGGATGCTGACGGGTTTTATTATTTTTTACGTGATATGGGTATCATCATCCGTAACCGTTCGACGTTACAAGGCTGTTACGGATGTGTACGCGTTACGATAGGCAGCCCTGAGGAAAACGAATCCTTCCTCGACGCATGCAGACAATGGGAGGCAGTCTCATGATGCAAAGAAGCATGATGCAGCCGACTGCATTCATAACAATCCAGGGGGGGATCCTTTTGGATGCCCAAAACAATACCTGGCAACGGAATGTCATCGTTAGTCTTTACGAACTACAAAAACTCGGCATCTACCGCTTTATTTTGGTTGCCAATACCGAAGACGGGCATGTGATCGATTCGGTGGTAGAGGTGATGGAACGAGAATCGATTGCCTTCGACGAGATTGTCACGATGCAAACATTAGGCGAGGCATTAGGAGCTCTACAGATAGATCCGGAGCACTCTTTTGCCATCGGCAATAATGCCGATATCGGGCACATCGGCAAGTTGACCGGATGCAGGACATATACCTTAGACGGACAAGATTCTTCTTTTTGGAAGCATATAGTTCGTGAACTCGGTGATGGCGAAGGTGGTCTTACGGCGCGTAGTGCAAAGATACATCGCAAAACCAACGAAACTTCGATACTTTGTGATATAGATCTCGACGGAACCGGAAAAGCAGAAATATCGACCGGATTGCCGTTTTTCGACCACATGCTTCATCAAATCTTTCGTCACGGCCATATCGACGGTCGTTTGGAAGCTCAAGGAGACCTTGCAATCGACGAGCACCATACGGTGGAAGATGTCGCGATCGTTTTAGGTACAGCGATAGCTCGAGCCTTGGGCGATAAACGCGGCATCGGTCGTTACGGATATTATCTTCTGCCGATGGACGACTGTCTGGCTGAAGTTGCTGTCGATTTTTCCGGACGGCCATGGTTCGTTTGGGATGTAGCATTCAGCAGGGATGTGGTCGGGACTTTCCCCACCGAACTGCTTCAGCACTTCTTCAAATCATTCAGCGACGAAGCCAAATGCAATCTCCATATGAAAGTGAATACGGGAAACGCCCATCATCAGGCAGAAGCATTGTGCAAGGCTTTCGGGAAAGCCCTTTGCAGAGCAATATTCAGATATCGTTGGGATACTTCGCTACCCTCGACGAAAGGAGTGCTGTAATGGCCCGTTCGATCGTCGTTATCAAGTATAATGCGGGTAATATTCGATCGGTTCTCTGTACGCTTAATCGTCTCGGACTCGATGCCGAGGTTACCTCGGACGCCTCCAGGATCCGAAACGCTTCGAGGGTAATCTTTCCTGGAGTAGGTGAGGCCTCCACAGCCATGCGGCACCTGATTGCATCAGGGCTAGACGAATTAATGGCTTCGCTTACTCAACCGTTTTTGGGAATCTGTCTCGGGATGCAGCTGATGTGTCGTTTCAGCGAAGAATACGACACCAAATGCTTGGGAATATTCGATTTACCGGTAATCAGATTTCCCTCGTCGTCGCTTAAGGTTCCTCATATGGGATGGAACAGGCTCAAACAAATAGATCAGGAAACATGCAGGCTGCTTACAGAAACGGGCTGGGCTTATTTCGTACATAGTTATTATGTTCCGCTTTGCGAACATAGCGTTGCCTTATGTACATATGGCGATATTACATTCAGCGCAGCATTATCACGCGATAATTTTACGGGATTTCAATTCCATCCCGAAAAAAGCGGGAAGTACGGAATGGCCATGCTTGAACGATTTATCGGGCAGGGAGAATTATGATGGACGTGATTGCTGCAATCGATATAATCGACGGTCGTTGTGTAAGACTGCGCCAGGGTGATTACGACCAGGCGACCTTCTACCAGGATAATCCCGTCGATATCGCCAAACGTCTTTCCGACGCAGGACTGCAGCGATTACATCTTGTCGACTTGGACGGCGCTAAAGCAGGATACCCTGTTAATGTTTCGGTTATAGAAAAGATTGCACAATCTACATCTCTGGTCATCGATGTAGGCGGCGGTTTGAAATCGGGAGCCGACTTTGCACGAGTATTCAACGCAGGATCTGCAATGGCTACCGTCGGAACGCTTGCAGCGACAAATCGTGAATTGACGCGGGCTCTCCTGAAACAATGGGGGCCGACCCGCCTGATTCTCGGAGCGGACGGAAAAGACGGTAAAGTGGCTGTCTCCGGCTGGAACAAGGTTACTGACTTACCGCTGGTCGATTATATCTGCGGATACTTATGCGAAGGATTCACCACAGTAATCTGTACAGATATTTCCAAAGACGGCATGTTGTCAGGACCTTCGGTCGATTTATATCGCGAGATTATTGCGAAAGCTACGTCGTATGGGTTAATGATACGTCTGATTGCCAGTGGTGGAGTAACGAGCATACAAGACTTGCACGAACTCACCGCATGCGGCTGTACGGGTGCCATCGTCGGCAAGGCGTTGCATGAGGGATTGTTAACCGTTAAAGAACTGTCCGAATTCCAGAAGGGCTGAATAGGAGTCGATTATGCTGGCAAAACGAATTATTCCATGTCTCGACGTTCGAAACGGCAGAACCGTGAAAGGGGTGAACTTTATCAATTTACGGGATGCAGGCGATGCTGTGGAACTAGCTGCGTTTTATGCAGCTCACGGTGCAGACGAATTAACCTTTCTCGATATTACCGCAACTATCGAGCAACGGGGAACCTTTACTTCGTTGGTTCGCAGTGTTGCAGATGTCATCGACATTCCGTTTACGGTAGGCGGAGGAATTCGAACAGTTTCAGATGTCGGTGCGTTGCTTGAATCGGGTGCGGATAAGATTTCGATCAACAGCGCTGCGGTTCGAAACAAGAGTCTCATAGGGGAATTAGCTCGTGAGTTTGGATCTCAATGCGTCGTGTGTGCGATTGATATTCGTTCAAATAGCACATTCGATTCTGAATTGGGCTTTGGGTGGGAAGTCTACGTAGACGGGGGAAGGACTCCGACAGGAATGGAAGCCTTAGCGTGGGCTCGTGAGGCTGTCGACCGGGGAGCCGGGGAAATCCTTCTGACTTCTATGGATCATGACGGAACCAAAAAAGGATTTGCCATCGATATAACCAAACGTATCTCAACGCATGTGTCGGTTCCGATAATCGCTTCGGGGGGTGCGGGAACCATGGAGCATTTTGCCGAAATTTTAACCGAAGGATGTGCTGATGCGGCATTAGCGGCATCTTTATTCCATTTTCGAGAGATAGATATTGAAGAACTGAAGATTTTTTTGAAAAATCGTGGTATATCTATACGCCTTACGTAATATAAGGAGTTGACGCATGCTGGAACATGTAGATTTTACAAAAGGTAACGGTCTCATACCCGTCATAGTCCAAGATGCGGTTACCAACCGGGTGCTCATGCTCGGCTATATGAATGAAGAAGCGCTACGGACCACTGAAGAACGCGGTCTGGTAACCTTTTATTCACGATCGAGGCAAAGATTGTGGACAAAAGGAGAAACAAGCGGAAATTATCTGACCGTGCGAAACATGCTAGTAGATTGCGATCAGGATACGATTTTAATAAAAGCCGTTCCTTCTGGTCCGGTATGTCATCTCGGCCATGATACGTGCTTTGACGAACCGAACGATCCCGATACGATGGCCGGTAGCGAGTTCCTCTATTATCTTGAGGAAGTAATTCACGATCGGCAGGAACATCCTGTAGAAGGCTCTTACACAAACCATCTCTTTTCGAGAGGGATTAATAAAATTGCTCAGAAGGTCGGGGAAGAAGCGGTTGAGCTTGTCATCGAGGCCAAAGATAATAATAAAGATCTTTTCTTGGGGGAGGCAGCTGATCTGCTGTACCATGTGCTCGTACTACTTGCACAAAAAAATATTCGATTAAATGAAGTGGTCGAAGTCCTGAAAGGCCGCCATTCTCGCTAACGTTAGCCATAGCTAACTATCAGTAATTAAAAGAATTGATTGACAAGATGCTGCAGAGGTGCTACTGTGCCGCGTATTGACTACCGTGTAGCTGGAATACAAAAGACCAGTACTGGGGGATTACGCATTGTCTGAGAAACAGTCGTTGGCGAAGTTAGGAGTACGCGCCTCATTTTTATCGATGGTTGCAAGTGTGATTCTAGCAGCTGTCAAGCTGGTCACCGGAATAATCGGACATTCAGCTGCAATGATCAGCGATGCCGCCAACTCCATTTCCGATATCATCACCTATGCTGTAGTAATGGGAGGCCTGGCTGCTTCTGAAAAGAAAGCCGATCGGGATCATCAGTACGGACATGAAAAAATCGAAAGTATCGTAGCGGTGCTTATTGCTTTGGCAATCTTTGCAACCGGCGTCGGTATCGGTTATAACGGAGTCAGGTTGATTGTTCAAGGAGGCTCTGATCAAAATCCCAGCTGGTTACCGGCTATTGCCGCAGCCGCCTCGATGATTGTCAAACTCGTGTTATATCGGTATGTATCCAAAACGAGTAAGAAAACTGGTTTTAGTTCGCTCAAAGCATTAGCTGGCGATCACCTAAGCGACGTATTCGCCTCTAGCGGAGCTTTGTTGGGTATAGTCGGAGCAAAATTGGGATCTCCAATCCTTGATCCGATTGCTGCAGTAATTATCGCGTTGCTGATTATAAAATCAGCAATAGAAATCTTTAGGAATTCTGCAAACATACTGCTTGATGGATCCGTCGATGACGAGACATCCGCGAAGCTTCAATCGACTATCCTAAGTGTGCACGACGTCAGGCGTATCGATTTGCTCAGAACAAGACGAACCGGATCGCGTTATTACGTTGAAGTAGAGATATGCTGTTGTCGTCATCTTTCGCTGGAACACTCGCACGCAATTGCACAACAAGTCCATGACATCATCGAACAACGATTCGAGCGGGTTCGTCATATCATGGTCCATACCAATCCCTGTTCGGGGCATGATGAGTTTTGTGCGCGTTGTGAGCTAAATAAAACATAATACCAAAACAACTTTAAAAAATTCATCGATTGCTTTCGCCCACATTCTTCTGGCCAACAGAAACATACTGAAGCAGACAGCCTCGAAGGGTTTATCAGAAATACGATACCGTGATGATACAAGATTTCGCCACTTGTTTACTCACTTGGTATGATTAGCATGTAGTGTTATGGCATATTTCGATACCCGAGTGGATCATTCCTTTTTCTCCGAAGACGAGCTGATGATAATTTTTCTTGAGATAATGTAGTCGAGCACTTATATATATTCCAGTAAACCCCCTGTCTTTTTCAAGCTCAGGATCCCTATGATGTCATCGGGACTGAAATTGGGTTTCACACCCGGGTGGCTGTAAGTTAAGACAACTGCTGCCGGTTATTCACGCATCGAATGACAAATATATGCCTCTCTATCTGGCCTGCATGACAGCAAGATGCGTGTGTTGCAGTGCCCAAGAATATAACGGTACTGAAACGTCTACATCAAAAGGCTGTAATTAACAAAACGATGTACCTATGTCATTACAGAATCAAAAATGAAATTTATACAAATTATTTTATATAAAATATTTATTGATTTTTTTGTGCTTTAGA
>JAAYDK010000419.1 GCA_012729295.1 Spirochaetales bacterium
GAAAAGCTTTACTCGGCACTGGGTTCCTACAGCGACAGCGCTGAAAAAACAAAGCTTTGCGTTTACCAACAGGCAGAAGCCTTGATGTCAACCGGAAGTTATGCCGAAGCGGAAAAGCTGTACGCGCAGATTTCCGGCTACCAGGACAGTGCGGAGAAGGCAAAAGGCTGCCGCTTGGAGCAAGGCAGAGCACTGTATGAAGCGGAAGACTGGCATGGCGCGCTGCGCTTCCTGGATGATTTGGCGTATGGCGACAGCGTTGTGCTGGCGGCGGAGTGCCATGTCGCCCTGGGCGAGGCTTCGCTGAAGGCCGGAAAGACCGATGAAGCCGCCGATGAGTACGCGATGGCGGCCGCCTTGCCCAAGGCGCAGGAGATGCTGTACAGCCTGGGCAAAGATTACGCAGCGGTCAACCAGACCGAAAAGGCCATTCAGGCACTGTGGGCTGCGGGAGAACATTCGGCGTCACAAACCCTTCTGATGGAAATGGGCAGTTTGCTGGAGCAGGGCGGTAAAAAGGAGCTGGCGCTGATTGCGTACCTGTCAGCCAATCATACAGGCGATTTGGGAGAGAATGCAGAAAAGCTCATCCGGGGTGTTTCCCATGAAGGCTTGAGCAAGACGCTGGAAGGCTTCACCCTATTGTCCGCCAGCGTCCAATATGCCGATGAAAGCCGATACCGTTATGCCAAGTCGCTGACAGGTATTGAGGAATACACCCGCGCCTACGAAGTGCTTGCAAGTTTGAAGGACTACAAGGACACCGCTTCCCTGATAGCTGGGAATGCGGGACTATCCTCTGCTGCTGCTGCTGCTGAATTTGAGCGCAAGTGGAGCGTGGGGAACACCGTGACCTACGGCGCCTATGAGCAGGACAACGTCACCGGGAACGGGAAGGAGCCCCTCCGCTGGCGGGTGCTGAAGCGCGAGGGGCAAAAAGCGCTGCTGATTTCGGAAATGAACCTGGATTGCCAGCCCTACAACAAGGAGGATACCTCTGTTACCTGGGAGACCTGCACGCTGCGAACCTGGCTGAACGGCCCCTTCCTGAACGCTGCCTTCACGGCGGAGGAGCAGAAAGGCATCCTGACCACGGCGGTGAAAAATGACGACAATCCGAAATACAAAACGGACGGGGGCAACCCCACGCAGGACAAGGTGTTCCTATTGAGCATCGCGGAGGCGGAGACGCTATTCCGCAGCGATGCGGACCGCGCGGGGAAGAACACCGATTACGCGAAGGCGCAAGGGGCCTATGACAGCAGCGGGGCCGGCTGGTGGTGGCTTCGTTCGCCCGGCCTCTATCTGGACTACGCCGCGCGCGTGATCGCCGGCGGCTCCGTCGACCGCCTCGGCGACCGCGTCCACTACGTCAATCTCGCCGTTCGCCCCGCTTTATGGCTGGATCTGACATCTGACATCGTCACATCTGAGGCGCCGTAGGCGCCATCTGCCTGACCGCAGGCGGGGTACGATTTTTGAAAAAGCGAGGGGCAGGTGAAAAGGCATGGCCCGGCAGAGCGACCTGATGGTCATCACCAAGGCGAAGGAGCTGTGCGGCTATATCCTGACCGTGACGCAGAAATCGCCCAAGCAGTTCCGCTTTTCGCTGGTGAGCCGCCTGCAGGGATACGCGCTGGACATCGTCGCCAGCCTCTACCGCGCCAACGAGGTCTACTTGTCCGGTCCGGATATGGCCGCTAAGGCGCGGGAGCGCCTGGAGCACCAGCACGAGGCGCTCACCAGCGCCAAACTGCTGGGCTATGTCGCCCAGCTGTCCATGGAGCAGGGAGCCATCCTGCCCAAACAGCTGGAGGTCATCGCTCGCCTGCTGCTGGACACGCAGAACCTTTGCGGCGCCTGGATCACCAGCGACAGGAAGAGACTTCCGC
>JAAYDK010000386.1 GCA_012729295.1 Spirochaetales bacterium
ATAGAATTATCGAAAGAGTTATGTTTCTTCCCCACCTGTGTGCCGGAATAGCGGTCGCACTTATCTTCCAATGGCTTTTTGATGAAGAGGGATCCGTTAATGCTATTCTGAGTCTGCTTTCCTTACCGACTTTCCGATGGTTGAATTCATCTAGTACTGCGATGATATGTGTTGTCATAGTATCCATTTGGAAAAGTATGGGGTACTATGCCCTTATCATTATGTCTTCGCTGAAATCAATACCTTCCGAGATAAACGAAGCTGCTGATTTGGATGACGCGGGTTCAATTAGGAGATTTTTTAGAATCACGCTTCCCATGCTGTCCCCACAGCTATTTTTTCTATTTATCACCATAACGATTGGTTCCTTCAAAGTATTCGAATCTGTTCGTATCCTAACAGGAGGAGGACCGGGAGATTCGACTGATGTCCTTGTTTTTTGGATATATAGAAAGGCTTTCTCTGGAACGGTTAATGTTGGCCTAGCTTCCGCAGCAGGAGTCATTTTGATGATTATTCTGGCAATCTTTACCGTCTTCTATTATTTGTCGATGGGTAAGAAAGTCCATTACCAGTAAGGAACTAATTATGAATAGGGAAAAACTTCAGATCTATCGTATGCGTAGAAGAATCGGAATAGGTTTCGACATACTTTTTAAGATTGCTGTTATCATTATATTTACATTTCCGTTTTATTGGATGCTTATAACTTCAATGAAAACGTATCTTGACTCAATTAAGTTTCCGCCTTCGATGTGGCCGTCTATTTTTGATTTTACCGGATATGAGAAGGTATTTAGAGATCCGTATCTCGTTAAATACATCTGGAACACCATCATAATTACGGTAGCGATCATGCTTATCGAGTTTGTCACAGTCATCCCATGTTCCTATGCACTGGCAAAGTATGATTTTATGGGAAACAGCATCGTTTGGGTACTTATTATGGCTGCAAAGATGATTCCGACCGTCATCACATTCATTCCTGTTTATATCATGTTCGCCAAATGGCGAGTTGGAGGAACAAACGTCTTGAATACACTCTGGCCTCAGATTCTTCCATTTGGTACAAGTGCTTTTAATATCTTCTTGCTGAGGCAGAACTTTAAACAAATTCCAGAAGAAATAATCGAGTCTGCAAGACTGGATAATGCTTCTGAACTTAAGATAATGTATAGGGTAATGCTCCCCATGGCTAAATCTACGATTATTACGATTCTGTTGCTTACGTTTATCTCTCATTGGAATGCATATTTTTGGCCACTAGTAATGACCAATACCAAGGATCTTCAGCCGATTGCTGTTGCAATAGCACGCTTGAAAGAGGTTGAACATAATGTAATCTACTGGCCGAAGGTCATGGCCGGTTGTATGGTGATGACCGCTCCTGTGTTGATACTCTTTTTCGGGTTTAGCAAAAAGATTATTGCTTCCATGGCCTATAGAGGGGTGAAATAGATGCGTCTTTCAACTTCTACACGGATTTGCGAATCGGTCTTATGGGATAAGAAGCATTTATACTACGATCTTGGAGATACAGTACGGAAAATTGCTCTAGCTGGGTATGACTCTGTTGATTTATTCTTTCCTTCGTATTGTGAAAAAGGTGATAAAATCTTGGCTTCAGACAGATGGGAATCCTTTGCTGAAAAAGCTTTAGATATTGCTCAATCCAACAATGTTGTATTTTCGCAATCACACGGTTTTTTCTATCCACCCTTCAAGGCTTATGAGATTGCTGACGAATGGCATGAAACATTAATTTGCAGGACAATTATTACTGCAGGTAAAATGGGAATCCCTGTCGTAGTGCTTCATCCTTTTTTCTCTGCAGATGACGGCATAAAAGGGAAATCACTTAAACTTAATATCGAAAAGTTCAGTCGTTATGGGGAAATTGCGTATTCTGCTGGAACTAGAATCGCTATCGAGAACATCTTTGGGAATCCTAATAGACTACACAGGTTTGGAGCTTCTTTCGAAGATCTTATCGAACTTTTAGAACATCTGGACGATGAGTGCTTCGGAATATGTTGGGACACGGGACATGGGCATCTGTGTGGATTTGATCAACGAGTTGCAATAAAGGCAATTGGGAGGCACCTCATTGCTACACATATTGCAGATAACGACGGTAAAACCGATTTGCATACGGCTCCCTTTTTGGGGAGGATCGATTGGATTAACGTTGTCAGTTCGTTGAAAGAAATCGGCTATTCTAGTGATTTCTCATTTGAAATTCCAAATTTTACTGTTGGATTTGATGCGAGCTTTAAAGACGAAGCTCTCTTGTTTTCAAAAAAAATCGGGGAATATCTTCTTGCATTGGATGGTTTTCATGAAAGGTAAATATTGTGCTGTACCTATAATTATCGTATGTACGCTTTGCCTTTTTTCATGCATCAAACCGGTACCGGATGATGAAAGCGGCAAATCATTATCGGATTCTCATCCGATTCGATATTGTACATTTGACGGGACTGGCATCGGTAGCTTTGTCATTATTTCTCCTGGAGGACAGAGAACGACGAGTGCACGCCTGATCCAAAATGCAATAAAAAGCGCTACTGGTCACGAGCTTGAGATAAGGGCAGGAAGCGCCTCTACCAACGCACCGCATGCCATCATACTCGGTTCAGCAAATTTTAGAAATAGCAAGGTGCGTATCCCGGCGTCGAATCGTTATCTGATTCTAAGCGATGGAAAAGATGTATACATTACAGGCAACGATGAAATTGGTGAAATATATGCTGTAAAACAGTTCATCTATAATGTTATTGGATATAATACTAAAACCCTTACGGCAAAGACTCCCGATGTTCGATTGAAATCTCTTTCGATTGATAAAGAGGTTAAATTAGCCGATTTCACCCACATTTCTCCAGATGAAGAGTATTATGCCTATGCTGTCGAGGTTGCAAAAGTGAATGGACCGTTTGAAAAAGGATTGAATTTCAACACATTTCAGGGTTCTGCAACCGACGGAAATTATCTGTATGCGTGTCTTTTAAATAAAGCTACCGATGCAGGTGGATGTACGATATTCAAGATCGACCTATCTGATTGGTCGTTCGTACATACTGCTCCCTATACTCAGGTAGGACACGGAAACGATGCTGCTTATATACCCGATATGGATAAGCTAGCCGTGGTCGATCTTGATAATCCCAACAGAGTCCATTTCTTAAACACAGCTACACTCGAGATTGAATTTTCTAAGAACCTCGGATTCCACTTTTTCTGCATGTCATATAACGCCGCTACTAAGAAATATGCTTTTGCCCAGCGGTTTACCCAAAATCTGTTTGTTACCGATTCTGATTTCAATGTGCAAAAGCAAGGATCTTTCTCAT
>JAAYDK010000387.1 GCA_012729295.1 Spirochaetales bacterium
ATATTCCAAGTATTGCACCTTTTCTAACTTTTCGATTATATTTTTAGAATCTAAGTCTATTTGCGGGTTTATCGCCTCCAATATAGCGGAGCGGTATGACCCGGCTCACTCCCAATGAGCCGGGTCATACGACCGTGGATACGGTCGAGCGAAGCGAAGGATAGACCTGCGTTATGATTCTTGATAAAACATGATGAGAGTAAGAAGAAGAGATGTTTGAGAGGAGCGGATTGAGTATGGATAACAAAAAGGTCGCCGAAGGCGGCCCGAAGCCCGTAAGATTCTAATGCAAATGGTTTGATTGGTGTCTATCCTTAATATAGGGGGGGGGGGTACGCACCCATACGATAGCGGTATACATTGCAGCTCCAACGTTTTTTGATATGCTATCACATTAGCGAAATCACGTAGTATAATAATGGACTTTTATGCGCTTTCTGGCCTTATCTTCAGTGATTCAATTTTACCGGGAATGCTTGGTTTGAAAACGCACAAACACGAAGCCGTACCTGTCCCTTGGCTAAGCCGGTTTATTATATTCCTTTATAAAGCGGAGAGCTTTTGGTTTCAGTAATCGAAGAGGATAATATGCAAATAAAGCAGGGCAGTCATTTTGACTGCCCTGTATCCTTCCGGCTGCATGTAGGTTCTAAAAGTGCGCAATTCCTAACCCATCAGATGGTGCAAGGTAAGTACTCAAATACTGTATCGGGCATTACATTGATTTTTGCATTATGCCCTGCTTTGCTTTTCCAAGCGATAAATCTCTCGCCGGCACATGCACGCCTCGGAAGTTCTGAAGTTATTCCAGCAGATCAGTCTGCCAGTTGAGACACTGGATCTTGTTGTCCAGTTCTCTGATTTTTCGGGAATTCTGACTAACCCTCTGATGAAAGGCCGCCACATCGACCGTGCTGAAGGTGCGACCTTCCAAGCGTCCGTACCGGTCACTCGGATAACTTGCTTTGGTGAGAAAACTGCTGAATATTGAATTGCGAAGAGCCAGAGCATCGCGTTCAGCCAGCATTTCAGTGAGAGTTCTGTTTTCACACATGGTATTGTGGTTGGTCCTGTTGATGCGTATGATCAGATCGGTCAGTGTTTCAATACTGCGATTCAGTTCTTCCAACAAGTGATCAGGTTGTTCATCCGGCACCCATCCTTCCTGAACTCTGGCATTGTTGAGCAGCCTGTCGTCAAGCCGCCTTATGTATTTTTGTGTGTCAGCGCGAAGATTGAGAGCTTCAGCTAATTTCATTCGGATTCCTCCTTTATTCTTTTGCTACGTATTAGATCCTATTCAGTTGTCAAAGTTCTAAAATACTAATACCATAACGGATGTTCAAAAAAATGAGCAGTCAGAACTTTACATCTCTATTGTTATGGCGTAGATTAACAGAGAGGAGGACATAAATATGGCGGATTTAGGAGGAAAGCGGCTCATAGCTCTTTGTGTATTAAAAATACTGGAGGAATATTCAGACGAGGACCATCCCCTGACTTCAACACAGATCATCGACTATCTTAACAGGGACTTCGGCATCCAGGCTGTACGCAATACGATCCGGAGCAATCTGGCAGAATTAAAATCCGTTTATCCCAATATCAGTACATTCGAAGATAACGGTAAAGGAGCCTTTCTCGAAAAGGACCAAAAATTCGAGGACGATGAGATTCGAATCCTTATCGACAGTGTGCTGACATCAGGGTATGTCCCGGAAAAGCAGGCTGGCGACCTAGTACGGAAATTATCGGATATGGCAAGCAGCAAATTGCTGATTTATCTGAAATCAGTGTATCCGGTCAATGAATGGAATCACCAAAGAACCGGGAGCTTCTTCTGGAATGTACAGATTCTCCAGGAGGCCATCAACGAGGGAAAACAGGCTCAATTCACCTATAATACGATTGATCTTTCCGGCAAGCTGGTCCCTAAGCCGAAAAGACCTCAAATCGTACACCCTTATGCGATCCTTACCGCCAACGGCCAATACTATTTGATTGCCAGCCTCGGAACGCAAAATAGACTGCTACATTATCGAATCGATTTGATGACAGAGGCGCAAAAACGAGAGCGTTCGGCTTTTCCGGTAACCGGGATTCCCGGTTATGAAAATGGACTACGGATCCCTGTCTACGCAAAAGAGCACAGCATCATGTATGGCGGAAAACCGGTTCCCATCAAGCTCAAGATGAAGTGTGATTCTGCAAGATTTATACGCGATGCTTTCGGTGACAAAGCTTTCATGGTGGAAATCGGTGATGGTTTTATGGAAGTCAATATTGTCGCTGCCGAGAGCAATATCCGCTTTTTTGCGCATCAGTTTGGCTCCGGATATTGTGAAGTGATCAGTCCTGCAAAGCTGAGGCAGCAAGTGATAGAAGATTTGGACAGGATGCGGCAGGTGTATCGGCCGGAGTAGCAATTGTGCAATCCCTTCGGTAGCGTAGTGGTGTTATTGTTAGAGAGGTGATACTTTGATTGGCCCGTTCTTTTATATTGACAGCAGCGAACTGAGCTATAAGGGTTGGCTCTTTGACTGTATTGATGAATCTGCCGGAGAGCAATATGGAGATTTTCGCACTTCACCCAAAGGGCACAGCCAGGTGTTTGACACATTTCTGGAAAAACATCCCGGTCACAAGGACTTGGAGTATTTTGAATTCCCCCGGGGTCGAGTCGTTTACAATTCCGTTGCAGGAGCCCATACAGTTTACATCGACCGGTGCATCCGCACTAAAATTGCCGAGGTGGTAAAAGCCTTCAATATAAGAAGTTATGTAATTGGAGAGGATGATCATTATGTTTGTCCAGGATGCGCTGCTCGTGAAATTATATAAGACTATAGCTTACAAGTACTCATAATCTAAAACCTATTGGGTGTAGCATTTGCTTCTTAGGATGTCCTGTGGACAATATAAAATCATCAGCAATCATCGTTCGGAGAAACCTCTCAGACCTCTCTTCATTTTCGCATGACATCAAACGCCTGGCTTGATTCATTCTGGCTTGTTCAAATACGTTTCGCACAAAGCGGCCGTTGCCAAAAGCCGGATCGTACATCGCTTCTGCGATGATTCTTTGAATTGTCGGCAGCGCGGAAGCTTCTATGCGCATACCTTCTTGCGTACTAATCAAGTTGAGAATAGCTATCAGTTCTTCAACGCTGTAGTCTGCAAAGCTTACATGAAAAGCGATGCGGCTTCGCAGCCCGGGGTTTGATTCCAGAAAATCATCCATTTTGATAGCATAGCCTGCAAAAATAACTGCTGTGTCATGTCTTTCGTTTTCCATTTCCTGAACGATCGTGCTGATCGCTTCATCTCCATAAAGCCCATTGCGGTAGTCCATGAGAGAGTATGCCTCATCGATGAACAGAACGGAACCCTTTGCCCGCTTAAAAAGATTTCGTACTCTAGGAGCGGTACCGCCTATATACCGGTCGACGAGGTCTGCGCGCCCGGCCTCCACCAGATCTCCAACGGAAAGCAAATCGTTTTCTTTCATGATTCGCGCCACTAGTCTTGCGACTGTAGTTTTGGCTGTGCCCGGGCTGCCGGAAAATATCATGTGCATAGCAGGCTGTGATCTTCTTATTCCATGCTGTTCAAACATCATTTCAGCAGCATGACAATCGATCATCTTGTGAATGGTCTCTTTCACTTCGGAAAGCCCGATCATATTGTCCAGTTCAGCGAGTGCGCTGCTTGGCAGTGATACATCAGTTTTTGGTCGCGGTGCTGGATTTTCTTGATACTGCGGGTATATAACTGTTCGAAGACGATCGCCGTACCATTCTTCATAAGTCTGATTTAATTCTGTGAGCAAAAATCCCTTCTTCTCTTGAGGAAGATGCCCCAGAAGTGATTCATTGTCGCTAATCCCCTCTGCTTTAGCCTTTCGTTTGAGGTAGGCGCTGGCAGTTTTTCTTACCACGGTTTCTTCTTCCAGGCAAACGAATGGAATATCAGGTATAGATTTCTCCCATTGTTTGAGGGATGTTGAGTCACTTTTGTTAAGCTCGATAATGGTTAGTACGCTCCGGCGATGTGCACGCATGAGTACTGAGAGCTGCTTGATCGCAGCCGGACTGAATGTTTCTCCGGAAGAAGAGCTGGCAGATTGGATCATCACGGTCCCGCCGTATTGAAGATTATACATAGCTTCTACTGCTCCAAGGTCGAGCCTCTGCCGGCCAAAATGATCCTTTTGGGGCGAGAGGAAGCATACGCGGAGGCTTTGTAGGCGCTTGGCCTGAATGAGAGAGCCTAGCAAGAGTTCTCGAATCGCATTTCGTACTTCAATGTCATCCGACATAATCACATAATGCACCGGATGACCATAAAACTCTTGAGGAGATTCTGCTGCAAAAATCCGTTCCAGTTCCGGAAGTATTGATGTGCCACACAGCAGATTTCGGCACTGCGCAGCAGCTTGCTTTTTCGAAAATGTTCGCTCAATGAGCGATTCTTCCAACTCAGTATTTCTATAATCGCCAAAGGCATCAAGACCAAGCTCCCTTTTTACCTCGTCTTCATCTGCGATGAACGAATTGTGATCTGCTGACGAAAGCAATCTTAAAAACTGAACAATTGTGATTTCAGTGGAATCATTACGATTACCTTTCAACCCCAGATCCAAGAGAAATGAATCTGCAAGAACCAGCCGTTCTGTTGAATACTGCGTTTCCACTGCGCTGCACATCGTCAGTGATACGTTGTTTATATCTGAGATATAAAATTGAGCTTTATTTCCCGCCTTGCGATTTATCTGTATACTTCGCTTGAGGATATCGTCTTGCAGATCCCCACGGCATTTACGATCGTCTGTAATGGGTGCTCCTTTGTATTGATATTCATATTGATAGTAAAGCATTGATCATTCCTCCTCTATTCTTAGTGCATTGATAGTACAGGAATGCATGCTCAAAAATTTGACCGTATAACGGGATAAATTGTATATAGTCATAGACACATACATAATATGGGAGTATTGTTAAGGTGTGGGTACTTTATTGTTATTTGCTAAGCGAAAGAGGTGTCGTCGTGAAAAATTCAAACGAGCATAGAAGGGTGATTGATGATAAGTTTATAAAAGCTCTATCAAGTGAAGGAATTCTTTTTCCTGTCACAGAACTTGTGAAGGAGCATAGGAATGAGTTGTTCATGGCTTTTAGAAGATCTTACATAAACATCTATTACCTCGGGCACAGTATATATAAGATTGAACAACAAAAGACAGGATATGCCGTTACCTTTAATTTCAATCACGCAAGATACTCAGAAGATCACGTTGATTTATTGAAGGATTTGTTGAAATTAGGCATGGAACTCCCAACGCGAAGAAGTGAGCCACAAATAAAGCGCTTGGTATGTGACCGTATCGACGCTGATGGAAAAACTGTTAGTGGGAGTAATACAATTACCAAGAAAATTACTTGCGGCAACAAACCAGACAAGAAATTCTGGGATGAATCCTATGCAATGCTAAAAAGAATAGTTGATGACTTTTACAACAAGGACAAGCGGCATGATTATTTTAAAGACGAAGATTATGTTAGCATAAGAAAAGAAAAAGGCCTGCCGGATTTCGAACCTGAAAGAGACAAAAATCCTCTTATAGAAAAGCAGCACCAGCAGAAGATCACATTGGCAAACCGTTTCACTGATAATGGGTACTTTGTCTATGACATGGAATACGCTCAACCAAATGAAAAGCAAGGGGATAAAAAGTCCGGGCGCTTTGATATGCTGGCCTTGAAGATCGAAAATCATAAGGCAACACAGCTATTGTTTATCGAGTTGAAATCTACTTTAAGCGCATGCGGAGGTGCCAGCGGCATTGAGAAGCATAAAAATGATATGGTTGAATACCTAGCCAGAAAAGATGTCATCGAGGCTCGCAAGAAGGATGCAGAGGGTATCTTGGACGCCTACAATAAATTATTCCAAGTTGGCAAAGTCGACTTTAGTGAGTTTTACAGCAAGGGTCCGGGCTTTGCGATTGTACTTACGGACGAAGCTTTAGAATATAAAGGAGAATATATGGATCAGTGCAATATGCTGGATGGAACACGGGAAAATGAGCCACAAAAAGATGAGTCATGGATAATGAAAGGATTGATACCCCTGCTATGAACCTTATCATCCACCGCGGAACCCATCAGATAGGAGGATGCGTCACGGAAATCACTTCCGGCGACACACGGATTTTTATTGACATTGGAAGCGAATTGCCGGGTGAGGACGGCGTTTCTCCCACGGAAACCATGACGATTCCCGGTGTTACTGAGGGTGATCCTCGCTGCGACGGTGTGTTCTTTACTCATACCCATGGCGACCACATCGGGCAGCTTGACCGGATCCTGCCGGGCATCCCCATCTACATGGGTCCGACGGCAAAAGAGCTGTATCTGCTGCAGAATCGTCGACTTGCACGCGCCCGGTCCATTGACAATGGAAAAACCATCGTAGCTTTGAAGGAAGCCTATACGTATGAAGCGGCAAAGCCGATCACGCTCGGGAGCATTACAGTCACACCGCTTTTCATTGACCATTCTGC
>JAAYDK010000046.1 GCA_012729295.1 Spirochaetales bacterium
CCTACCTGAAGCGGTCCTCCGCCTTGGGTGACCATGTCGCGAATAGCCTTGGCAGTTTCTTCGACCGAATCGCACCGAACAGATTGTTTTTCAAACGGATAGTACCGTCTGTCACCGATGTGCATCCCGCTACCGGATAAAGATGCGATGGTGTTCCGTTGCAACAGGTATGGAAGTGCGCTTTGGTCGAACATGGCGTTATTTCCAGAATCCCTTGTGATCTTGCACAATTGCCTCGATAAGCTGCGTGTCGGTAGTAGGTCCGATTACGGTAATCGTTTTCTGACCGTGAAGGAGAACTTCCCGGCTACTGAGGCTGAAAGTCGGATTTTCTGAGTGATTACCGGTGAGACTCAGCAAGTCTTGTTCGGAAAGTCCGTAGACTAGCCGGCCTACCTGTGACCAATACAATGCTCCGGTACACATGACGCAGGGCTCTACGCTGCTGTACAGACTGCAGGTAGACAAAAACTCGGGACTGTATTCTTTTACAGCTTTAAACAGCAGCAGCGTTTCAGCATGCGCACACAAGTGGCCTTGAGTGAACGCTTCGTTACCCTGCTTTATAAGTATGTTACCGTCTTTATCGGCAAGCAGGGCACCGAAAGGATGATTACCGCTGGCTTTTGCAGCACGGGCAATCTTTACGGTCTCGAATAATAATCGAATATCGTCATCATTCATCGTGTTCTGATTATTACTCATCCTCGTCTCCTCGCTTGGCATCGGCTAAGAGAGTAGCATGTTGTGATAATTTTCTACAAGAATAATCTATACGGAATCATCGACCAATCTACTAATGCTAGTAATTCTTTGATAGGAGTAACGCATTGGCGAATTATATTATATGTGGCTTTCATCGGTTAAATCACTTGCTTTTTTCTCTCCCATAGAAACGATTTCTCGGGAGATTATTAAAGCTCATGGGAGAATGTATCAGACCCCGTTGTTCTGGCCGCACGCTGCTGCATCCATCAATCGGAACAGCTCTCTTGCAAAGTCGCATTTGAATGGCACCGACGGATCGTTTTGGTGAACTCTCAAGTTTTCAAGGCTGTTACAGTCGATAGCTATCGGCATTTCTCCCTTCTCATACGTTTCTCTGATGAACATCCTGAATGTAGGCATGTATTCCTTGCTGTGTGACGGCGTGTCGAAATGATGCCTGCCGTTACAGGAGGTCCACCACCCTTCCATTTTACCCCGGTCAAAATGCATGGATAGAAAGTCTTCGAAATTCATATACGAGAAAAGAAAATCGGGAATATCATTGGATTTCTTGTGATAGTTGTCCATGTCGGCATTGTCGTTGCGCCGGTACCTGTCCCAATCAACCCAGATAAGTATTCTTGTTGTTCTAGTATCCTTCCTTACTTCGCGATATTTTTTCACTACAAGAGAATATTGTCCGCCATTTGAAGATCGGGGTATGAAATGCAGTGGAATATCTTCCTCTTTTAGATATCGGTTCAGCTCTTGGATATATGCCTTCTCGGATGGGCCCTCACACACGATGATTATGTTTTGATTTTGGATATACATCAACGAATCTTCCAAATTAAATATATGAATGGGGGATTCCTGAAAAGGTGCCATCAAGATACTGTTTCCTGAAGTTAGTTACGTTCCTCACCCCTTTGAAGTCAGATATCCGCTTAAAAACAGTTCCTCGTTTCAATGTCTTATTCACGATTCCAATCTCGGATACCCGCATCATGTCCTGCTCCATGATGTCCGTGTTGTGCGTGGTGAAAATAAGCTGTGCATTCAAAACGTTGTACCTCTTGTCTTTGAACATTCTCACGATTTCTGCAAACAAATACGGATGAAGGGAATTCCCCATCTCATCGATCACCAGTATGTTTCCATTTCTGAGCGCTGTTAGTACGATTCCGAGCAAACACGCAACTCGCTGGGTCCCCAAGGATTCCTCCTTGAAATTGAACTGGACTTCATTTCCAAGGACATCTTCGTGATACGAATTAATCTCAGTTGCCGTCATCATTTTGTTGGAGAGACTGACTTCATACATGCCCTCTATAAACGCGTTGACTTCTTTACCCATCTCATCCTTCTTGTATTCCATACGTGTGATGTCGATATCCAATTTACGCAGAATCGTGACAATATCCTCAAAGGCCTTTTGTCTATCAACATCAGTATTTGTATTCGCCAATCTGTCCAGCCCAAAAGAAAAGGAAAAATTATTATCTGGATATACCTCCAGATTGTTGGTGATGAATCCATATGCAACTGTCATCGAGTCATTCAATCCTGCATAGTTCTTTCCGACCACCGTGAGGAAAGTAGTGGTGAATTGTCGCCGTTGATCCAGGCATTCCACTGTAAAAATGGTGTCAAGTTTCTGGGAAGGATATACCTCGGTAGCCAGAGTGTTGAACGACGTGGCCCTGTTCACGACGGAAAAGACGAGTTCGTTGTTCTGCAATAGTTTCTCGGTTACGATCTCTTTCCTATCCACTTCCAGAACGTACTGGAATCTCCTGCCTTCTTTCAGGAATTCAACCGTGAAAGAGGTAATGTCGTTAAGGGGATGCAATTTGTTGGGTGAAACGGTTTTCGGGTTGTACCTATCTCCGATGATCCTGACAAGCGCCGAAAAAGCTTTCACGATGTTGGATTTCCCCGAGGCGTTTGCACCGTATATGGCCATGCACGGGATGGTCCGGACTTCACCCTCTTCTAAAAATGGTAACAATTCCATCTGCTTGTATCCGTTCGGAGCCTTCTTCTCCGCGTACGTCATGGGAACGATGAGGTCAAGAATCGATCGATTATTTTTTACTTGGAACGACAATAACATGGTCGCCTGCTCTCCTTTGTGGTTCATGTATAGTATCGTGTCAAACAAAGAAATTGTCAAGATAAACAAAAATTTTGTTTATCTTTCTGATTATCTAAATTCCATGACCAACCCGGTAGACCCGGAAGTTTTTTGAAAAGAACGATTTTCGAGCTTGGAAACTGCTAAAGTCCGATTGGTTGAATCAGCATTTTTTCATCTTGTAAGGTAGAAAATGTACCTATAATACATCAGTGCAATATTCAGTGAGTTCGTATAGTTTACATGCATCTACCATAAAACTATGATATTTTTAAGACCTCTTTTTTGACCGTGAAGTAAATAGCCAAACCGATTAATAGCATCGTTGAGAATTCATCAATCCGGCAGCTTGCGTTTCTGAGTAGTTTAATGAACTATTTGATGTCAGGATGCTTGCTCTTCCGACTGATGATGTTCTCAACAACCGAAAAAAAGAAAATTCATCCGTGGATTCTGTGTTCCAAGGATATAAATTCTCTCAAGTGAAGATTATTCGAGAAAAGTGGACAACGCCTATAGCACGTGCTTAGAGCGTTGACTCATCTTTCAAACTTTACCATATATGTGCCGAGAACCTGTATACATGGGATAGCAGCTGCATTCTCCGCTGTTAGTGCCTGTTTTTCATACTGGGTGTGTATCTCTTCTGGAAATGCCGGCAACGTATCGCCGATGCTTTTACCTTGGGCATCGCCTTCATTAAATCGCCATGAAAATAACAATCACAAAATTTTTTGTTGCTGCTTATGACTTCGAATATAAGCATCAAGTGAGAATAGTCTGCTGTTTCATAGGCACAACCATATCCATAACGAAAGCTCTTGTTGAAGTTCTGTTAGACACTGAGAGTGATGCTTGGCTGAACCATGATGCTCTTGTAGACACGGATGATCTAGGAAAGAAAGACGCCATATATGTAGTCATCAAGCAGTCCACGGTCTGTACACCGAAATGCCACGATTGCACTGGCTAGGATTGACTTTTCGCCAGAGAGCACTTTAAAAACAAATTTCTGTTTGAAATCTTTAATTAATGTCCGCTTTTTGCATCCCATAGGTCCACCATATGCATGTTATGGAATCTGGGCAACTATATTCGCATCTTTTCAACTTCTTTTATCCAAGTTTTTGGTTATCTCTAATCAGAAGAAGCTTTTCATGAACTGACAGATACTCATCGATTCAACATCCGAGTTCATTTTAATCTCCTTGAATTGTTTGGCGATAAGAGAGTATCATAAGCGTACGGCGATTCACAATAACGACAGCCGTCCAGTCGCATGATTGCAAACGTCATACAAATGTAATGTATGACGCGTTGTGTTATTTATGCTACAATATCCGCGCAAGGAGCGTTGTATGCGTTTCAATGAAAAGCTCAATCTATTGATGAAGATGTCGAATACGACAAATATGCTTTTAGCAGAAGCCTTGGGAATCGATCCTTCGTTAGTCAGTCGATGGAGAACGGGTTCGAGAGATCTGAGTACCCATTCCCGCTATATCCAGGCAATGGGTATCTATTTCGCATCACGGGCAAAGCTAGATTTTCAGCGAGTTGCCTTGTTGGAATTAACAGGACACACGTTCGAAGAAAAAGATGTTCCCGAATCGGTGATTGCAGGATATTTATCCCGCTGGCTCACCAATGATTCAAAGATAACAAGCGAAGCGATCGAAACTCTGCTAGACACGATTTCTCAATCGACGTCAGTTGATTCGAGGATTCCCCACAGTATCGAACTACCTCCGGAACCGAACGGGACGACACTGCTCGCTCAGTCGTTTACCGGTATCAAAGGCCTGCAGGAGGCCTCTGTAAAACTTCTGATGCGTGCAGCGAGTATAGGATCTCAGGCAAAATTGCTGCTGTACAGCGACGAGCCGATGGATTGGATCAACTC
>JAAYDK010000388.1 GCA_012729295.1 Spirochaetales bacterium
AACACTTGAAGCGGTATTTTCTCATGGGAGGGCTGCCCGAAGCGGTTGCACGTTGGGTGAACGAACGGGACAGCGGTCAAATAGATTCCATACTGTATGCAATCATCCAAGCGTATGAACATGATTTTGCAAAACATCCGGAGCCGAGGGAATACCCGAAACTGATTCAGATCTGGCGGTCGATTCCTTCCCAGCTGGCAAAAGAGAATAAGAAATTCTTCTATCAACTCGTACGTGAGGGAGCGAGAGCCAGAGAGTACGAGGATGCACTTCATTATCTGGTTTCATCGGATGTGGTCACGAAGGTTTCCCGCTGTACCAAACCTGCCTTGCCACTCTCTGCATACGAGGACCTATCCGCCTTCAAGCTGTACACAGCCGATGTTGCCTTGCTCCGAAGGCTGGCCCAGCTTGACAATTCCGCGTTCTTACACCCCTCACGCTTATTCACCGAGTTCAAGGGGGCTTTCACCGAGACGTACATCCTACAATCATTGTCAGCTTCCTTTCCCGCATCGCTACGCTATTGGACCAGCAGTGACAACCGCTATGAAGTTGATTTCCTCCTTCAATACAAGGATATGGTAATCCCCATTGAAGTTAAAGCTGAAACCAACATTTCCAGCCCCTCACTGAAAGCCATCAAGCGTCTCCATGGTGAAGACTTTCCGCTTCGTGTCCGATATTCATTGCAGAATCTCAAACTAGACGGGGATATTCTGAACATACCGCTCTTCATGGCTGATTGGAGCGAGCGGCTCATCAAGCTTGCTTTGGAGAAGGCTCTCTAGTGAGCGACTTGGATCATGCCTTGGCAAGATGGCATTCCGATTCTTCCACACCAATAAAATGACATATTAAAGGGCCCAACATCGAGCTCGATGAGCACGGGAACAGGATTAGGAAGAGTACTCTAGCAGCTGCTTTGTGGAAGCATAGAGAATTGATAGTCAACTTCGAATTACCTTGTAAGTACTTTCATCTTCTGATAGACATGGAATTCCCTGAGGTTATGTCCATTGTAATGCTTCCCAGAAGGATTGTTGAGGATTCCACTTATGATTGTATCCGTTTGTGGCTTTAGCTTTCTGGAGATATGAGACTAGTTGCTGTCTCTCAAGCAAAGAGTTTGCAGACGAGTTCGTCTCGCTTGCGGGTTTGCCAGATAATCAAAGATACTTCACCGATAGTTTTCGGCAATAAAGAGAGGGCAAGACATTGCCAATAAAGTATGAATTCAAAGTGGCTCAACGGCGTTAAATTACTTGGTACCGGGTGACTCTGAAGTGAAAAATACTCAATTAAAGAATTTCATAAAGGACTTTTAATAGAAAAATCATTATTTTGTCTTGCATGAAAGACTTTATTATCCTATGCTGAAGATAAGAGGTGCCCATGTACATTCAACGCGAAAGTTATCTTGAGACGATCCGTTCGGTTACAGGGAAAAACATCATCAAAGTCCTCACTGGGATGCGCCGTGTAGGGAAATCCACCATCCTCAAACAAGTCCAAGAACAATTGCTATCCGATGGTGTACCGCAAGAGCGGATAATCAGCATCAATTTCGAATTGATGGAATATGAATCTATTCGTGACTATCGGGTGCTTGATGATTACATCAGTAAACGTATGAAGCACGGGAACAAGTATTTCGTATTTCTCGATGAAATACAGGAGGTCAAGGGATTTGAGAAAGTGGTAAACTCCCTTCACGCACAGGGCAATGCCGAACTCTTCATCACCGGATCCAACTCCAACCTTCTATCGGGGGAGTTGGCGACTTATCTTACGGGGCGGTTCTACTCGATTGAGATTCTCCCGCTATCCTTCAAGGAAATGTACCCTCATATATCGGCTTCCACACGAGAGGAAAAATTCTTGACATTCATCAGGACCGGAGGGTTGCCCGGAATACTACAGTTCGATGAAAATTCGATTGCCAAAAACTATCTGCTAGACATGTACCAATCAATCTTGTTGCGTGACATTGTCCAGAGGCATTCAATCCGAAACGTTGATCTGTTGAAGGGATTCATGCAATATATTTTCGCGAACTGCAGTCAACTGTTTTCCGCAGCATCCATCACCAGATATCTGAAGAACGAGGGCAGG
>JAAYDK010000389.1 GCA_012729295.1 Spirochaetales bacterium
AAGAGACCATCAGAAGGTATAGAGAGAATCAGGGGAGACAGGAGGAATACACGCAACTGTATTCCAGCCAAATCGAACTTGACTTTAACCCATGAGAGATACCCCGCTGCTTGCGGCGGGGAGGTTCATTGGTTTCGATGATCCGATATCGATGATACCGGCCAGGTGAAACACCATTTCTTGCCCTTCGAAGGCGTACTGCAGACTTTGCAGGTCTCTGATGTCACCGTACGCGACATGATGGACGAAAGACTTGATGTTAGAAATATCTTCGCGGGGCAATACGAATGCGGTGACTTCTTCTCCCCGTTCAAAAAGACTTTTGACGAGGATATTGCCGATATGGCCGGTTGCTCCTGTTACGATGCACTTCATACGTTTTTTTCCTCCTCATATCCCATCTGGGCGATAGCTTTATCGATGAGTTCCACGAGTAATGAGAATTGATGTTCTCCTAATTGTTCGATGAGCATGGCACACCAGCGTTCGACTCTGTCGCGTTTGGTTTGTGCCTTGACCCTGCCAGAGTCGGTGAGTTTTACCTCTACACGACGCCGGTCGTTTTTCATCAATCTCGTACGAGCCAGGCCCTTGCGTTCCAATGCACGCAATGTTGCAGTCACCGTCCCCCTTGAGACATTCAGTCGTTCGCTGATGAGAGACGGGGTAGGCAGCGTACCACGGCTCTCAAGAGATTCGATGCACGACAACATTGCCGATTCTCCCTGATAGTATTCAGCGACATCGCTCACGAAGCGGCTGGTATTCAAATCAGCCATCGTTTGCTGAAATTTCCCGATTAATTGGGCTCGATCCATGTCTAATTCCGCCTTATACAAATAATTTGTATTACTCATAGTGAGTACTACTCATTATATATCGATTAATTCTATTGTCAATAAATAAAATAATTTAAACTCTTATGATATGAAACCGAATCTTTTATCGGCTTCATCAATAAATCGATTGCCGATACTCAGTATTTTCACTATAGTACCAGCATGAGGTTTAAAACGGGTCCGGACGAGTTTATTCCACTAGATAATGCCGCGCTTATCTATCC
This sequence comes from Spirochaetales bacterium, assembly GCA_012729295.1. Classification (GTDB taxonomy): domain Bacteria; phylum Spirochaetota; class Spirochaetia; order Sphaerochaetales; family Sphaerochaetaceae; genus JAAYDK01. The sequence continues at coordinate 1,064 of JAAYDK010000389.1, forward strand.
GCCGACGCAAGCCCGCTACAATTCGAACGTTTTCAGGATATCGATGGATCTCGATATCCCGGTCGAACCACAGCGTCTGCTAAAAGCATTACAACATACGATGGTACGCTTTCCATACTACGCGGTATCGCTTCACCACGGTTTTTTCTGGTACTATCTTAGTCCGCATAACAAGCCTTTGAAGGTATATCCAGATCGAAGCTATCCCTGTGCCTATTTCCATCGTAAAAAAAGCGCCAATGGTTATTTGTTCAAAGTCTTGTATCGCGATTATCGAATCGCCGTCGAATGTTTTCACTCGTTGACCGACGGAACCGGAGCACTCATCCTGCTAAAGTCATTGGTAGCCCAGTATCTTAAGCTTTCTGGCATACCGGTAGGCGAGGATTCGCAGATATTCATTCCGGGTAGCCCGATCGGGGAGGAAGAGTCCGCCGATTCTTTCCAGACTTTTTTTAAACCATTGAGATCTGTGTTTGAAAGCGATGTTGCGGCGTTTCATCTGAAAAGCAGCCAGT
>JAAYDK010000390.1 GCA_012729295.1 Spirochaetales bacterium
ACGGAGGCGGAGAAATCTGGATAGACGGAGTGCTTATCAGGAAAGACGGACTATTCGTACACGAATCATTCACCGATTTAAATTTTGGTAAAACTTCGTTCTAGCGCTCTGCAGAAAATACGATGGTCCGGTTCTTATAGATGATGACGCGGTGCTCGAGATGTGCCTGCACGGCGCGCGAGAGCACCTGGCGTTCTACATCCTTTCCGACGTGCTTGAGCCCGTCGGGAGATAGTTCGTGGTTGACCCGAACGACATCCTGTTCGATAATCGGACCTTGGTCAAGGTCTTGTGAAGCATAGTGAGCGGTGGCTCCTATCATCTTCACTCCACGTTCATAAGCCCGTAGATAAGGATTGGCTCCCTGGAACGCAGGCAAGAAGGCATGATGGATATTAATGATTCTTCCGTTCCAGTCACGCACGAAATCGGCTGATAGAATCTGCATATAGCGGGCCAGCACGATTACATCAATATCATGCTTCCTTAGCAGACTGCCTATTTGAGCTTCCTGTTGTGCCTTGTCTCCGTCGTTGATCGGCAGATGATAGTACGGGATGCGAAACTGTTCGGCGATATGTTCCAAATCGGGGTGGTTGCTGATAATCAGCGGAATATCGCAAGCCAGGTCACCTTCATGCTGGCGGCTGACCAGGTCGTAGAGGCAGTGGCTGGTTTTGCTGACCAGTATGGCGATGCGACTACGGTAATCAGTAAAATGACATTCCCAGGTAAGTTCCAGCGGAAGGGCAAACGCAGCGAAACGGTCACGCAACTCCTTGCGCGTTGTCTTGAGATCATTCAAGTCCAATTCGACACGCATGTAGTAGCGGCCTTCACGCGTATCGGAATGTTGCTGACAGTGCAGGATGTTGAACCCTCCCGAGTAGAAATACTGGGAAATGGCGGCTAACAAACCCTTACGGTCCTTACACTGAATTAAAAAGATGATTTTTTGCATGATGGCTAGTATATGCAAGCGAATGCGTTATGGCAACTATTCAGAGCGCTTCAAACGGTTCGGTGCGAATAGTATTTTCTTCTGTTTCTTGTACAGGATTTAGCAGAATTTCGACTTTTCGCTCGATTTCGGTGAGTTCTTTTTCAACTCGGTTCGCAATCTTTACCCCTTCTTCAAATAATGCAACTGCCTTATCGAGTGTCGTTTGATTATCGCGCAGCAACTCGGCTATCTCTTCCATTCGCTTGATATCGGTCTCGTACGGCATGATTCCTCCTCAAAAAATTCTTGTGTTATCTGTTTCCGTCAACAACGGTTGCCTTGAGTTTTCCGTTTGCCAATACGATCGCTACCGTGTCGCCGGAGGCCACCTGGCTGGATTCCCTGACAACCTCGTTCGTCTTCTCGAGCATCGTAATCGAATACCCTCTTGCCAGTATTGCCGAAGGCGAAAGATTGTGTAGCTGGCCGCTTACAAGCTCGAGGGCATGCTTGCTCCGTACGATTCGTTCGTGCATCTGCTGCCCGATCGATAACTTTGCGTAATCGAGCGACATGCGTATCGTTTGAAGGGTACGCATAAAATAATCACTCATGACCGGCAGCGAGAATCGGTGCGCCAGCGTCTGGGCAAGCGTGATGCGTCCACGGATAGCCACAGTCATCGATTGTCTGTACGAGGCTAGTTCTTCAAGTCTGGCACGTTTGTCAGAACAAACCAGTTCGGCTGCTGCCGAAGGTGTGGGAGCACGCAAATCTGCAACGAAATCGCTTATAGCCCAATCGATTTCGTGACCGACGGCCGACACAATCGGTATCTCCGAAGCATATATCGCTTCGATTACCTGCGGATCTGAAAAAGGCAGCAGGTCTTCAAGCGAACCGCCTCCGCGTCCGATAATCAGTACATCGGCAACTTTCAGGCGATTAGCCGCTTGAATCTGTGCGGCGATAATCGCTGCAGCATCCTCACCTTGGACGGGGGCGGGGAGCACGATGATGTCGATTGTGTCGTTGCGCCGTGTCATCACCTGGATAATATCGCGAACGGCGGCACCGGTCGGACTCGTGATAACTCCGACCCGCTTCGGGTCTTTCGGAATCGGCTGTTTGTGTTCTGGCGCAAAGTAGCCCTTTTTCTCGTAGAGACGCTTGCGCTGTTCTAGCAAAGCTAGTATGTCGCCGGTTCCGGCTTGTTCCATCGATTCGCAGACAATCTGATATGTTCCCCGCTTTTCGTAGATACCGATCGAACCGACTACAATTACTACATCCCCGTCCTTTGGAACGAACGAAAGTTTCCAATGACGATTTTTAAACATCACCGCACTGATCGTTGCAGCCTCGTCGTTCAACTGAAAGTACCAGTGTCCCGAGCTTGCAGGACGGAAATTTGATATTTCTCCGCGAAGACTGATACCATAGAAGCTTTGTTCGATCGTTTGTTTCAGCAGTTGAGTAATTTGTCCGACGCTTAGCGTAACATTGCGTAACGAATCGCTCATGAGACTCCTTCGCGGCCGGTTTTGACCCGCTTTTGCCACGGTTTGAATGCAAAGATCATCCCGATAAGAATCAACAGCAGGATAATTATTGCACTGGGCCAGTATGATAAATAGTAAAACCTCTGCGTGAGTATCCCTGCAAGGAGAGCTCCGTAGAAAATCGATTCTATTACTATCATGGTATCCGGTTTGTACCAATGAAACAAGAAAACCATGATTATCGCCAAGGCTGCGATTATGAATTCAAATGGTTTTGAAAAAACGAATAGTGAAAGCAGGATTGCCGGATACCCCAATAGGGTACATAGCAAAGGGATATACTTGTCAGCGTATCGAAATCGTAACAAATTGATGCCTACCGACAGAATCAACACCAGACTGAGAATAATTACATTTATTGCTATCGATAGTGATCTTGTCCAAAAAAGGCGTTCGATGATTGACGCTTCAGGGGCCGAATCGATACATGATCCGGTACCTACCAGGTGCGTGATACAGAGGAGAACAACGCTGCTTAGCAAGATGGTGCGGATATGAACAAGCAGTCTTTTTACATGACTGCCGGGGAAGAGAAGGGCGAATGCCCCGATCATCCCCGCTATCATCGGTATCGCACCGAAAGATCCTGCTCCTTCAGTCATCATGCACTCACCTCGAGTTTTGCAAAGGCGTTATAGAAAAAAAAGGACAGCCCGAACGAGCTGCCTCTCCAAATTACCGATACACAAAAAAGAATCAGTCTGGAATGATGGCGCCTGTCGGGCACGCCTCGAGACAAGCCCCGCAGCTTATGCACAATTCGGGATCGATAACATAGATGTCACCTTCGGAAATTGCCTCTACCGGACATTCTGGAAGACAAGTACCGCATGCAACGCAAGCGTCAGTGATTTGATAAGCCATTGTCGACTCCTTCTTATGGATTAATGAATACAAAAACGACTATATACCCGATTCAAATCGACGTCAAGGCTATTGACAAACTGTATATACTGATTATACTGTACATATTGGATAATAACAGTTAGGGGATGTAATGGACCTGTTTATCAGCAATTCGAGCGGACTTCCGATTTACGAACAGCTCGTTGTCCAAATAAAAAACCTGATACTCGGCGGACAGTTGCAGGAAGGCGAGATGCTTCCTTCGCTGCGGTCGCTGGCAAAAGACTTGCGTATCAGTGTCATTACGACAAAACGTGCTTACGACGATCTCGAACGAGCCGGTTTTATCGAAACAGTCGCCGGCAAAGGATGCTTCGTCAGTAAACGGGACCCCGAACTCGCTCGTGAGTCACAACTAAAGCGGGTTGAGGATGCATTGCTTAAAGCTATTGAAGAAGCCCGTTACGGAGGCATCGGTTACGAAGAACTCGCTGAAATGCTTCAGCTTATGTATGAGGAGAAGTGGTGATATGGCGCATTGTGTAGAAGTCGACTCCCTGTCGAAACACTACAGGGATTTCTTGCTTGATGCCGTTTCGTTCGTCGTTCCCGAAGGAACGGTCATGGGGCTCGTGGGTGAAAACGGTGCCGGTAAAAGTACGGTGATTCGCTTGATTCTTGGAGCGATTAAACGCGATGCCGGGAAAGTCAAATTATTCGGTACCGAATGGGAAACTCGCGTTCCGAATGCTATAAAAGACCAGATCGGAGTAGTGTTCGACGATTGCTACTTTCCTGTCTCGCTTAGTCCGAACCAGTTGGGGTGGACGTTGAGCAGCATCTATCGGCAGTGGGATTCAATTCTGTTTAACCAGTTGCTGAACCGTTTTGATGTGCCTCCCGATAAGAAGATTAAAGAGTTGTCGCGTGGAAATAAGATGAAACTCTCAATCGTGTGCGCATTATCGCACCGGCCGAAATTATTGGTTCTCGACGAACCGACCGGGGGACTCGATCCTGTCGTGCGTACTGAAGTACTCGATATGTTTCAAACGTTTATGGAAGATGAGCGTCATTCGATTATTTTTTCAAGTCATATCACTACCGATCTGGAGCGTATTGCCGATTATGTTACGTTTATTCATAAAGGGAAAATTATTCTTAGCGAAACAAAAGACGATCTGCTCGACCGTTATGGATTATTCAAAGGACCGAGAGATCAAATAGAGCATATCGAGAAAGGTGATTTTGTAAGCGTACGAGTGAATCGTTATGGATTGGAAGCGTTAAGTTCTGACAAAGAACACACGATGAGGACGTATCCTCAGCTGATATGCGACCAGGCAAGCATCGACGATATACTTTACCATCTTACCAGCGACCAAAGCCGAACAAGAGAGGATGTAGCGTTATGATCGGATTGATTAAGAAAGAACTGATGCTGCTGACAATCGGCGGCAAATCAATACTCCTCGTACTAGTAGTATTTTTAGCAATATTTCTCAGCAGCGGAAGTGGAGAAATACTGAGTATGGTAGCCGTCATCATGTCGTTGATGCTGTCGCTGACGCTATTTGCCTATGACACCCAGTCGAAATGGGACTGCTACGCAACCGTATTGCCCGTAGGCCCCAAAGAACTCGTCGGAGCCCGCTATATTGTTGTCGGAATGATTTGGACAGCTTCGATAATCATTGCACTTATTTTCCGTATTGGGCTGACGTTACTGCCGAATGCAACTGTCGGCACCGATTTCGCCCAGATTGTCATGGAAAGCCTATTGCCTGCCTTGGCAATCGCGGTGGTGTTGGCGATAGCACTACCGCTGATGTACAAGTTTGGTGTCGAAAAAGGACGGATTTTCCTTTTTATCGTGTGTATCATTCCTTCAATATTCATCCAGACCTTCCTCCCCCGAATGGGAAGCATGCCCGAAATTTCGCTCAATACGCTTATGATTATCCTTGCCGTTGCAGGGGTGCTTGCCGTACCGATATCGTTATGGCTTTCGGTACGGATTTACGGAAACAAAGATCAGTTTGCCTAAGGTCCCACTGTTGCCCAAACGAGTGATTTCAGCTACAACATGACTCGGGAGCGCATTGATGAAACAACTGGTATTGGCTGAAAAACCGAGTGTAGGAAGAGAAATCGCACGTGTCCTGACCTGTTCGCACAGAGAACAGGGCTATATCGAAGGGGCGAATTATATCGTTACGTGGGCGCTTGGTCATTTAATAGAATTGGCTCAGCCGGCTGCATACGACAGCCGTTATAAACGGTGGTCGCTCGATACGCTGCCGATGCTTCCGAAAGAACTCAAGCGCGAGGTCATCGAGCAGAGTTCTGCCCAGTTTTCAGTTATAGCAGCATTGGTTGGCAGAGCCGATATCGAGACTGTTGTAATAGCAACCGACGCAGGTCGCGAAGGGGAACTGGTCGCGCGCTGGATTCTCCTGCAGGCAGGCTGGAAAGGTCCGATGAAGCGCTTGTGGATCAGCAGCCAGACCGATACGGCAATCATGCATGGTTTTGAACAACTCAAGGATAGTGCATTGTACGACAATCTCTACAAAGCTGCACAAGCGAGAGCTGCGGCAGACTGGTACGTAGGGTTAAACGTGACCAGAGCGCTGACTTGCCGCTATGATGCCAAGTTGTCGGCAGGACGAGTCCAGACTCCGACACTCGCGTTGCTTGCCCGTTGCGAAGACGACATCGATGCATTTACCGGGTCGTTTTATTGGACGCTGAGAGCTGATTTTGGTTCATTTATGGCATCATGGCACGATTCTGATGGTTCGCTAAGAATAACCGACGAAGGGAAAGCCGATGCAATCATCGCTCGCGTCGAAGGAAAAAAAGGACGTGTCGTATTGGTGGAGAATATGGAAAAATCGGAACAGCCTCCGTTGGCCTATGATCTTACCGAACTCCAGCGCGACGCCAACCGGCTGCTTGCTTTTAGCGCCAAACAAACGCTCGATACGTTGCAACGCCTTTATGAGATTCACAAGATCGTGACCTACCCGCGAACCGATAGCCGCTATATTACCAACGATATCGTAGCGACGCTGCCTGCCCGACTGGTCGCTTTAGAGCGTACTCCTTTGTCAAGTATCGCCGGTTCTTATAGTAAAAACGGATTTAGGGTAGACGAGCAGCGTTTTGTTCAGGAAAGCAAAGTCACCGATCATCACGCCATACTGCCGACCGAGCAGCATGTGGATCTGGACAGACTAAATTCCGACGAGCGAGCGTTATGGGAATTAGTCGCAGTCAGGTTTCTTGAAGTGCTTTCTCAAGATTATCTGTATAATTCGATGAAGATAGAAATCGAAGTCGATGGCGAGACTTTTTCGACACATGTTACAAAACCATTGCGTCAGGGATGGCGCGATATTGCCCGCTTGGCCGGGTTAAAACGGAATACTATCGTTGAAGAAGACGTCACGCCTTCTTTTACGGCACCGAAAGAGCAGGATGAAATTATGTTGGAATCCGTTGGCAAACGTCGCAATACGACACCTGCTCCCGAGCGTTTCACTGAGGCGACTCTGCTGTCTGCGATGGAACATCCCGGAAGGTATGTAGACGATCCGTCGCTGAAGAAACACCTCGGCGGTGGATTGGGGACCCCTGCAACTCGCGCAGACATCATTGAAAAGCTCATTCAGAATCATTATATAGAGCGAGATGGAAAATATCTGACCGCTACGCCCAAGGGACGGGAATTGGTCCGGCTTGCCCCACGGCTGCTGCAGTCGCCCGAGCTCACCGCAGTATGGGAAGACCGTCTTTCGTCGATTGCACAAGGATCTGAATCTGATATCGATTTTATCCGCGATATTACCCAGACTGCAGCACAGCTGGTTCGGACGGTCAAAGAGAGCCGCGAGCAGTTTGCCCCAAAATTCCCTGAAGGACGAACATGTACCTATTGTAATGCCCCCATGATGCGGTTCGTCGACGATATCGGACGCGATCATTATGTGTGCCAGCGTCTTTCCTGTTCGTACGAGGAAATGATTGTAAGAAAAAAAACAACCGTATCAGATGTGAAGAAAGCAACAGTCGTTCATGCGAAGCCGACGGAATTGAATGCGCAGGCGAAAAAGGTCGTCGTAGTAAAAAAAACTGTTTCGAAAAAAGCGATTGAACCGCAATGGGAAACAACTATAGAGGTTGTGAATCCCTCGAAATTTCAGCGTTTTTCACGAGTGAGAGAAGACAATCAACCATTGTACAAAGAAGCATATCGTTCTGATCAGAAGGATACCTTCACGATCGCAGATATGATAGCGGCATCGAAAAAGAAAAAAGATACACGTTAGATACATAATTATCGAATACAAAACGAAGTTGAAAACCTCACTAATCTGTGTACAAATGAAAATAGATTCAGTGTTGTTTTTAAAAATTTTACGTTGACAACTGGCTTAACCATGGTAAGATATAGTCGCTACTCATACTATAAGAAGTAGCGATTATGCACACATACGTCACTACTATAGGAGGGAGACATGAAAAGGAACCGAACAGGTTTACTAGTGCTTGCGTTGATTCTGGTATCCGGATTAGTTTTTGCAGCAGCGCAGGTTGAGACCGCTGCTCCGAGTGCAGCGGGAATGGAGCCTCTCAAGGCGGCTACCTATTCGTGGACAGCCGGCGGAATGGGAGGCGGTTGGTACACACAGGCAGGGGCCATGTCGGCAATCGTGAAAAATACGTTCCCCGAAATCACGATTAAAGTCATTCCGGGTGGTGGAACTGCTAATCCGCTCGCAGTCGACCAGGGCAAAGATGATTTTGGTTGGGGCGTAGGCTATGTCGACAAAGCCGCGTACAACGGTGTTGCTCCGTTGTTCGACAGAGAAGTTAAGAATATCAGAGGTCTGCTCGGCGGATTCTCGGTAGACTTCTACCACTTCTTCGCCGCGAAATCGACCGGAGTAACCACGATTGATGAATTTGCTGCGAAAATCAAGGCCGGAGAGAAACTCAACGTTGCCGCTCCGATGCCGGGAACCAGCGAACGAGCCCTTACGACATTCATCCTCGAAAACTATTATGGTACTTCTTATGAACAAATTGAGAAGAACGGCGGCAAGTTGTTCCAGGCGGTATACGGGGATATGGTCAACCTCTATAAAGACAGACATGTCGACTACGTTATCGCTTGTCTCGGCCTTCCCGGTGCGGCGATTACCGAAATGTCCATTTCGAGAGACTCGACCATCCTTGAAGCCAGCGACGATTTGATCAAATGGAGTGCCGATACGTACGGTACCGTTGCTCTCGAATCTGGTTTGAACGTGATTCCGGGTGGAACGTATAAGGGTGTCGATGCCGACAAAAAAGCGATCGGACACTCAACCGAAATCATGTGCTCGGTCAATCTTCCCGAGAATG